>JBOHRM010000523.1:0-3915 GCA_050732715.1 Longimicrobiales bacterium | reverse complement strand
GACCGCGACGTCGACCTCGAGCGCCTCACCGCTCCGATTCTCGAGCAGCACGGGCAGCTCGAAGCGGTCTCCCTGGTTGAGGAAGCGTGGCGGCGTCGGCCGCACGATGAACGGCCGGCGCACGGTGATCGTGGACTCTCCCGCACCGAACAAGTGAGCGCCTTTCGCTGTGACGGCGCGGATGCGATACCGCGTCAGGTTGTCGGGCATGTCCACGGGGATCGCGACGTGGCCGTCCGCGTCGGTCACGGCACGGCTCACGAACGCGGCGACGGGTGAGAGGTCGCGTCGAAGCACGTCGTCTGATCCGGCCTGCGTCGAGACGCCGAAGCGGTAACGCGCGTAGCGCCCGGCCTCGGAGGGCGCCGGCATTGCGACGGCCTCGAGCGCGCTGAGAGCCAAGGCCGCGTGACCGGCGTACCCGCCCCCGAACGCCAGCGGATCGCCCGTGAGCGAACGGCCGCCTTCGAGAACCTCCCAGTTCGTCAGCATCACGAAGTGCGCGCGTGCCGAGCCGCCCGCTTCGACGGTGATGGTCGGGATCTGGCGGGCGACGTAGCCGTCCGCGCGCGCCACGATGACGTGCTCGCCGGCCGGCACGCCGCGCAGCTGGTAGCTCCCGTCCTGTCCGGTCCAGGTCCCGCCGACGCCGTGCGCTTCGACCCACGCGCCGCCGATCGGCGCGCCGGTGGAGCCGGCGAGGACAACGCCCGCGACCGTTCCCGCCGTGCCACCCGCGTCTGCGACGGGGTGCCGGCCCGGAGGCGTCAACGCCGGGGCCATGTGGTCGCGAAGGGTGCGGTCGAAGACGTCGGAGCCGGACCACGGATAGATATCGTCGAGCGGGTCAGTGAACGCTCGGTGGCTGAGCGCGACCATCGCCTGATCGATGCCGCTCAAGACCACGTCTGCGCCGCGGATCGGCCGGCCGAGCGAGTCCGTGACCGTGACGTCAATCGTCGTGGCCACGCCGGGCCCAACCTCCGCGGCCTGCGGCGTCACGGCCACTTCGAGCCGGCGCGTGCGCGGCGCGATCCGGACGGACGCTTCGCCCTGGGTGCTCGCGCCGTCCGCGGCGTGCGCGGCGACAGCGAGCGCTACGTTGGGCACGTGCGCGTCGCGGATCGGCAGCCGAACCAGTGCGGCGCCGTTCTCGAGCGTCACGGCGTGTGCCTCGATCACCCCGCCGCGGCTCAAAGTCAGCAGCGCCTCGACGGCCGGGAACGACGCCTTCACCAGCACGAGCGCGGTATCGCCCGGCTCGTATTCCTCACGGTCCGGCTCGACGGTCACGCCGGGCGCGGCGGCCCGCACGCCCGCCGGAATCGTTTCGCCGGCGATGCGCACGCCGAGCTCGCTCGAGCTGCGCCGGCCCGTGTCGTCCTTGACGCTTGCGACCACGACGTAATCGCCTTGGGGCAAGTCCGAGAGCTCACATCGGACGGGCTCGAGCTGCGACATCAGCTCGCATCGCGCCCGCTCCGATTCGTCGATGACGAGCATGCCAGCCTCGGGATGGCGATCCTGGCGCATCGCGATTACGGTGACCGGCCGGTCCGCGACGGCGCGTCCGTCGAGGGCTACGACCAGCGTCTCGATCTCGAGCGGCTCGCCAGCGCGCACGAACGGAGCGGCGGCACGAAGGCCGACATACACGTTCGCGGGGTGGACGAGCATATTCGCATGGGCGGTCCGCTCCTGACGGTCGAGATCGACCACCGTCGCCTCGACCGTGAGCTCCATTGCGACATCCGGTTGAACCGATTCGATGCGGGCATCGAGCCGGTGGTCGCCGGCCGCGTCCGTCCTGCTCGTGTGCTCGGCCGGCGACAGGACGTTCCGCGTCCGAATCACGCGGCCGAACGAGTAGCCGGTGACGCCGGGCGGCGAGTAGTGCGAGACCGATGAGCCAACGAGCCAACGCACGTCGGCGCCCGGCACGCCGCCGCCCGTGAAGTATCGGGCCCGAACCGTCGCCGTCATCGGCTCGCCAGGGAGGAGCGGCCCGGGCTCGACCTCGACCGAGAGGTCGAAGTTCGGGCGCCGGACCTCCTCGATCTGGAACTCGACAAAAGTGCGCGGCTTCTCGGGCGCGAGCCCGGTCAGCATCAACTCGATGAAGGCGCGGCCTGCGTTGGCCTCGGCGGGGAGGACGAACGATCCCTCGATCCTACCGTTCGGACTCATCTCGAAGATCTGACCCTGCGCGAGCGTCGCGCCGCGCGGATCGTGCGCAACATATTCGATGTACGAGAGCGGCTCGGGAAGCACCGGCTCACGGCCGGTGCCCACCGCGGTGCGGAGCCAGCCTGCGAACCGCACGGTGTCTCCAGGCTGGTAGATCGGGCGGTCCGTCAGGAAATGCCGGCGCACGTCGGGCGCCCACTCGCGCGGGTCCGGCCAGCCGCGGACGAGCATCGCCGGGAACAAGACAGTCCGGCCGTCCCGCTCCGCTCGGAGCAACCAACTGTCGCCTCGCGCGACGTGGTGGACCAGCTGCCTGGCAAGCCCGCCTTCATCCGTGACCACGGTGTCGCGCGGCTCACGCGGCCCAGTCCGAGAAGAGGTGGCGGTTTCACGGGTCAATGTGAGCCGAACGTCGCGCAGCGGCCGGCCGGTCACGACGGACGTGACGTAAACCGTGAGCGCGTCACCGTCCTCCTGCACATCGAGCTGCATCTCGGATCGTTGGACCCAGCTGAACACGATGTGGCCGAGGCCATCGGGCACGCCGGCCGGCGTCCCGTCCGACACGGGCTCCGCGATCACGAGTACGTGACCGGTCCCATCGAGCGCCGCGTCCAACTCGAGCTCGACTTCAGCGGGCCCGCCGCGGACGCGCTTCACGGGCATGGTCTTCCGGTACAGCGACTCGCCCGGCGCGAGCCCTCGGTAGAACTCCGTAACCGGCGTGCCCCACGGGACGATCCCGGCCACCCGTGTTTTCAGCATGGACTCGTACTCCGCCCAATCCTGCGGTGTCACCGTCCGCACCTCGACGTCGATCTCGTCGAGGCCTTCGGCGAGGATCGGAAAGGATGCGGGCTGTGTGGCCGGGATCATCGCGATCCCACCGCCCGGCGCCCAGACTGACGGCGGCGTCCGGCCGATCGAGAACCGCAGCGGCGAAATCGGCCCAAGCTTCTGGCCAGATTGCGACGCGACCGCGGGATCGACCCACACGGTGTACGTCCGGCCCTCTTCGGGCATGCCGAGCACGATCAAGTGGTCGTTCCAGGCCTCGACTGTCGCCCCCGGTAGCGGCGGGTCGACGCGCAGCCAGGTACCGGAATCCGGGCGCACGCCGAGTTGATGGTTGAATCGGATGGTCCACGGCACGCCCGGCCAGCACGTGAACGCACGGCCACAGCCATGCTCGACCACGGAGAACGCGCGCGCGATCTCGAAGCGATGCTCCGCGTCGGCGATGGTGCGCTCCGGCCCCTCGAGTGATGGCAGGCCCGGCAGCGTGCGGATCACCGCCTCGATCATCTCGTCGCTGTCGGCTCCCAGACTGGGCAGCGAATCCTCGGGCCGCACCACGACGAACTGCGCCGAGTCGGGCGCGGATTGACCCGCCACCCGGCCTCGCCACATCGCGCGGCCCAGCACCTCCGCGGCACTCGAATCGTCGGCGGGCGTGAGCCGCAGCGGGAAATCGCGACCCTCGATCTCGAGACGCAGGAACGGCAGCACCGCTTCCGCGTCGACACGTTGATCGAACACCAGCGCGAGCACGGGCGATCGACCCGGCACGTCGGGGGGCACCACCTCGAGCACGATCGGCGGCGACGTCGCGAACGTCCACTGGACCGCCTCGCCGAGCGGCTCGCCGCCGGCGGCTTCGAGGTTCGCCGGGATGTCGACGGTGTACCGCGTCGCCTTCGGCAGGCGGCCCGCGGCCTCGAACACGAG
>JBOHRM010000522.1:0-4417 GCA_050732715.1 Longimicrobiales bacterium | reverse complement strand
GGAGAGGGAGCCGTTGTCCGTATGCTCCGTCGGGGGAGCCCCGCTGTCGAGCGAAACCGCGTCCCGCTTTCCCCTTGCGCAGGCTCCCACGCTGATCGAAACCCGCCATTCGCGCCCGTCGCGGCCGGCCGGCCCTTGCAATTCGCTCGATTCTAGCACATATTTACCCGGGTAATATTTACCGGGTCGTGGCTTCCCGCGGGAATCGCTGATCAAACGGGCAGAGTTGAGACCTACCGAGCCGTTCAGGAGTCGCGTCATGGACGACACACGATTTGGCGAAGGTGCCCTTCAGCGCATATTGACCGCACTCGTCGTTGCAGGCACGGCCTGGTTCGCGACCAGTGTAGCGGCTGCGCCGATCACGGCGGAGCAGGTTGCCGAGGGTCGGGCGCCGATCACGTATCAGATTCCCGCGCCTGAGCTGGTGGCGATCGTCGATGCGCCTGTCGCGCCGGCGGTCTCACTGTCTCCCGACCGAAAGCATCTGGTGCTCATGGAGCGCGCGGGGCTCCCGACGATCGTGGAGCTCTCCGAACCGGAGCTGCGGCTCGCCGGCTTGCGCATCGACCCGCGCACGAACGGTCCCAGCCGGTCGCGGCCGTACAGGGGGCTCGCATTCCGGAGCTTGGAGGGTGTGGAGCGTCCCGTGACGGGCCTACCGGCGGAGCCGAGGCTACGCCACCCGCGCTGGTCTCCGGACAGTCGGTCGATCGCGTTCACGCATGACGCGCAAGATCACATCGAGCTATGGGTCGCGGATGTCGAGACTGCCCGGGCGAGACGGCTGAGCGAGGTGTCGGTGAGCGACGCGAGCATCGGCTCCCCCTACACGTGGCTGCCGGACGCCAAGTCCTTGATCGTGCGGGCGGTGCCTGCCGACCGAGGCGACCCGCCGGCCGCCACCGCAGCGCCGAGCGGTCCCGTGGCGCGGGAAACGTCGGGCGGCGCGGCGGCTGCGCGCACTTACCAGGACCTGCTCCGCGATCCACACGACGCGGCATTGTTCGAGTATTATGCGACGTCGGTTCTGTGGAGAGTGAGCCTGGATGGAGAAGCGGCGCTGTTCGGTGGGCACGCAATCTATGGTGGTGTGCGCCCTTCGCCCGACGGCCGCTACCTGCTGATTCAGACGACACACGAGCCGTTCTCGTATCTCGTGCCGGTGTCTCGCTTCCCGAAGCGCATCGAGGTGTGGGACACGGATGGCAACGTCGTGGAAGACGTTGCTCATGTCCCGCTCCAGGAGGCGGTTCCGGCCGCGTCCGAATCGGTGCCGACGGGCGTGCGCGAGATCGATTGGCGCGATGACGCCGACGCCACGCTCTACTGGGTCGAGGCGCTCGACCGGAATCCCGGCGCGACGCACGTCGCGCGGGGAGAGCGCGGCGGTGATGCGGGCGGGACCGCCGCCGCGCGCGATCGGCTCTTGATGCTCGAAGCGCCGTTCGATGGAGAGCCGATCACGATCGCCACATTGCCGTTCCGCTACGACGGCGTGCAGTGGGCCGCCGAAGGGTTCGGGCTACTCCATGAGAGATGGGGCCCCACGCGCACTCGGCGCGTCTACCGGATCAACCCGGCACGGCCGGGCGAGAAGACGGTCCTCTTCGAGTACTCGGATGAGGACCGCTACAACGATCCTGGAACGCCGGTCACGCGGTTGACGCGACGCGGGACGTCGTTGCTGCTGACGGCCGACGGCGGCTGCGCGATCTTCCTGATCGGTGCCGGCGCCTCGCCCGAGGGCGAACGGCCGTTCCTGCACCTGTTCAACATATTGTCTGGCGAGACCGAAGAGCTGTTTCGCTCGGAGGCGCCGTATTACGAGATCCCGATCGAGGTGATCGACGCCGACCGCGGGATGCTGCTTACACGTCGTGAATCGAACAACGAGCCGCCGAACTACTTCGTGCGTGACCTATCGACCGGCGATGTCACAGCGGTCACCGGGTTCCCGCACCCGTACCCGGAGCTCGACAACGTCCGGATCGAGTCGATGGAGTACGAGCGCGCGGACGGCGTTGCGCTCAGTGCGAGACTCTATCTCCCGCCAGGCTACGACGCCGAACGGGACGGCCCACTGCCGACGTTCCTGTGGGCGTATCCTCGTGAATACAAGAGCGCCGAAGCCGCCGAGCAGCGGATCGCGTCACCACATCAGTTCAAGACAGTGCCTTATTCGGGACCGGTGCCGTTCGTGCTGCAGGGGTATGCCGTGATCGACGGCGCGGCCATGCCGATCATCGGCGAAGGCGACAACGAGCCGAACGACTCGTTCATCGAGCAGCTCGTGCAGAGCGCCCGTGCCGTGATCGAGGAGGGCGTGCGGCTCGGTGTCGTCGATGCGAACCGGGTCGCCGTCGGCGGACACTCGTACGGCGCGTTCATGACGGCCAACCTCCTCGCACATTCGGACCTGTTCCGCGCCGGCATCGCGCGGAGCGGCGCGTACAACCGCACGCTCACGCCGTTCGGCTTCCAGTCCGAGGACCGCACGTTCTGGGATGCGCCCGAAGTCTACATGGAGATGTCGCCGTTCAACCACGCCGACAAAGTCGACGAGCCGATCCTGCTCATCCACGGCGAGGCGGACAACAACGCGGGCACGTTCCCAATGCAGAGTGAAAGGTTCTTCGCCGCGCTCAAAGGCCTGGGCCACACTGCGCGTCTCGTGTTGTTGCCAGACGAAAGCCACGGCTACGCCGCGCGCGAATCGATCCTTCACATGCTCTGGGAGGAAGGCCGCTGGCTCGACACGCACCTGAAGAGCGCGCCGCGGCGCGGAGGGCATGTGACGACGACGAACGCTCCCTCGGAGCACTGATCGCGGCGACGGCGTCGACCCATAGGGGGGGCGATCGCGTCACGAGCGGGCGGCCGACGCCGTGGCTCGATCCAGCTCGCTACGGGACGGCACCACTACTCGGGCGGACGAACGCGTTCCGCCTCGGCAAGGTCTTCGCGGAACTGGACGAGATACGGATGGTCCGGCCGCAAGACCTTTTCGCCGATGGCGATCGCTTCACGATAGAGCGAAGCCGCGGCGGCGAGGTCGCCCCGATCCTCCGCCACTCTCCCAAGTCCGTGCTTGCCCAGGGCGATATAGGGATGCGCCACGCCGTAGAGCTCGCGGGCGATGGAGTCGGCCTCGACGTACAAAGCGTCCGCGCTCACGTAGTCTCCGATCGAGCGGCGTAGCTCGGCGAGGTCGTGAAGCACGACGACCACGCGATTGCGTGCGTCGCCGTCGGCCGAGCGAACGACGGCGAGCGCACGCTGAAGTTGGGTCTCGGCCTCGACAGCGTCGCCCTGATCACGCAGGAATCGCCCGAACGTGTGGCGCGTCACCGCCGTGGTGAGATTGGATGGACCCAGCGTGGCATCGAAGATGGTCAGCGCCTCGCGGAACGCTCGATCCGCATCTGCGTAACGCTCGGTGTGATGCCACAGCTCGCCGATGCCGGTCAACGTGGTGGCAACTTCCGGGTGTGCGGGACCGTAAAGCGTCCGTTGCATCGCCAGCGCGTTCCCGAAGAGCACGGCGGCCTCCTGGAACCGCCGCTGGAACGAACGGATCGTGGCGAGCGCGGTAAGGCTATTCGCGATCTCGGGCGTGACGGCCGACGGCGTTGTTTGCTGTAAGCCGGCGACCTCCTCGAACACGGCCTCTGCACCTGCGTGGTCACCCTGGTCGTGAAGCACGACAGCGAGCCCGTGAAGGCTCGCCGCCAACGCCACCGGCTGGACGTCGCGCAACGGCGTCCGCACGGCGATCACCTGACGGTAGAGCGCTGCCGCGTCCGCGGGCCGACCCTTTTCGCGTAGCACCTGCGCCAAATCGTGCCGTGTCTCGGCGAGCGCCGGGTGGGTGTCTTCGAGATGAGCCTCGCGAAGCGCCAGCGCCTCGCGAAGTTTGGTCTCCGCATCGTCGTACACGGCCTTGCGCGAGTGCACGATACCCGCGTGATGTAGGACCTCGGCGATCTCGAGTGGGGCCGCCGCCGGCAGCGAGCGAAGCCTGATCAGCGCCGTATCGAGCAGTGCCTGCGCTTCATCGTAGTGCCCGAGGTTCCCGTAGACCTGACCCATGACGCTCATCATCGCCGCCTGCACTTCGGGCTGACCGGCGAGCGCATCCAATCGGACGGCGGCTTCGTCGAGCAGCTCGCGTGCGGTGACGTCGTCGCCTCGCGCTTCGCTCGGATCGGAGACCTCGAACAGCCGAACGAGGAACGCCGAGACCTCGCGCGCCTTCATCGCCTCGCGCGCGGCGACGTCTCGTTCGTCTGCCGCTACGCGTGCCTGCCACGCCGTGCCCGCGAAGCCACCCGCGAGCGAGAGAACCACCAGCGCCGCGGCGGCGACGCCCAACCGGTGACGCCGCGCGAACTTCACGGCCCGGTAAGCCAGCGTG
>JBOHRM010000521.1:0-5960 GCA_050732715.1 Longimicrobiales bacterium | reverse complement strand
TCGTGGGCGGCCTCGACCATGCGGCCGAAATCGTCCGTCGCCTTTATGACGTCCTCGAGGCTACGCCGGATCGCCCCGGCGATCTCCTCGTGCTCTCCCGTGTCGCTTATACGCGGCACCTCACAGTGCGTCAGCGACTCACGCGGGTCGCCCTCCGCCGCCGGCCCCAGCTCGACAATGCGACCGGACGCGTCGCGCGCGACGCGCAGCACCGGGTAGATGAACCACACGATGTCGAACTCGCGCGAGCGCAGGTACTCGCGAATGGTATCGACCACGAACGGCCGCTCGGTGACGCGCGTGCGGATCACGGTGACCGGCGCGGCCCACGCCTCGGCGTCGCGGCCGGGGTTCAGCACCTGCACGTCGACGTGGTCGTCGCGTGCCTCCTGCAGGAAGCGAAAGGCTCCGAGCGCCATGAGCGCAAGCGTCGCGACGTCACGTTCGTGGAACAGGTCGGCGGGCGCTGTCGCGCAGAAGAGGCGGACGAACCGCCGGGCGAGCTCGCGCTCCGAGGCGTCGACCCGTTCCGCGAGCGCCTCCGCCGCCGCCTCCACCACCGCCGGCGGTTGCATCACCGGCACCCCGTTCTCATGCGCCCCCATGAAGGCCGACCCCGTGCTCCCGCGGGAAAGCCATGCTCCAGCTCGAAGATCTATCGAATGTCTCGGCGCGCCGCTAGTGATCCGTGGCCGAGATTCCTTGGCATTCGAGCGACGGGACATCCCGCATGGCTGCGTTGCGCCTCCTCGAAATAGCGCTGCTATTCCGTCGTCGCCGCGCCTTGCCCTGCGGGCGCCCCGTGCGCAGTAGCGGATCAGTCGTTCGCGGCCTGCGCGATCGCGTCCCTCGACGCGCACCGCGGCGTTGATGCTGAAGCCGCCCGCCGCCTGCCACGTGAGCATGTCGGCGGCGACGTAATCCTCGATCAAGCCGCGCCGCACGAAGAGGCGCAGCACGCGACGCTGAACGGCTCGCTCGGTGCGCTCGACCTCCTGCGCACTGAGCCGAGTCGTCTCATGGAAGCGGAGCGTGCTGTCGTCGGCCTGGCTGAACAGCCCGTCGATGACGACGAGTCGGGCTCGGCGACGGCCGGCGCGAGAACAGCGCCGATGTGCTGACCCGGCGGCTTCGTCGCGCCAACGGCGCAACCTGATCTAACCTGATTGCGCGTCGGCCGCGTGCTCTTTAGGGCGCAGTGTCCGGATCAGCGGCGAGGGGATCACGAAGTGGAACGGCGCTGAGAACACGGACATCGAGAGCGTGAAAGGCGGCCTGTCCGCGGCCCGAAAGCGCGCGGGCCGTCGAGCGGGGCATTGGCCGGTACCTGCTCGATGTGGTCGAAATAGAGCATGCTATACGCAGTCCCTGACCACCATGAAGGCCAGCGATCCGCCGGGCACGGCGTATAGCTCGTGGCCTTCACGCCTCAGCTCGAGCAGCCGGCGGGTGACGCCGTTCACACCCGCGCGGCCGAAGTCGTGCCATGCGACAACGCCACCAGGCCGTGTGCATTCCAGCGCGCACTGAGAGTCTGAGCGGACATAGTCATAGGAGTGCGCACCGTCAATGAAGAACAGGTCGACCTGCTGGTGGTAGGGCGAGAAGTCGAACGTGGCGCTGTCGCCGTCCAGACACCTGATCTTATGCGCGACGCTGCTTCGCTCGAAGCAGTACCCGTGTGGGCCAGCGGATCCGTTGATATGGGCGTCGTCCATGACCGTGGTGCGCAGCGCCGGCGATGCACCCGTGCGCGGCAGGTCCAACGTATACACGATGGCGTCCGGTTCCGTGTTCAGCGCTAGGTGATAGCTGCTGTAGCCGTGGAACGTGCCGATCTCGAAGACGACGCGCGGCTCGATTAGGCGGCAGAGGAGGCACAGCGACACCAGGTCCACAGTGTACGAGGACAGCATGCGCGGCCAGCCGTCGCCGTTCAAGCTGCCCAGGCGAACGCTGACCTCACCTGGGTCGCCGAGCACCTGCGCGACATGCCGCTGTGGCAACCCGCGTCGATCGGCCATCGCGCGGTGCAGGAACAGCGATTCCGAAGCGTAGTGCACCATGCGCCGCGGATCGCCGGCCAGCGAGAGCGCCGCGGCGTTCCCGCCCAGCGCAAGGTTGCGCAACGCTACACCCATCGCCTGCAACGCCTTGGCGAGTTTCATAGAAACGTTCGTTGGGCGGCGATTCCACCCACGCTCGATGGCGTTCGTCGCCGCTTTCTACCACGATCCAGTGTCGTGCCGACGGGCTCGTCACATATACGTCGGTCGAACACCTCGGCGAAACGCTTGGCGATCGCGCGGGCCACACGGCTCATCGGCGATCGGCGTCCAAGGACGCGCTCGATCGACTTGTCACACCGCGGTCGCGTACGCCGCAGGGTATAATCGCGTCGTCCGGTTATTCGCTTCGCTCAACCAACCACTACCTGTAGTGGTGCAGCCGTGCGGCGGCGGCTTCGTCCGGTCCCGAAGAATAGTGCACGGTTGGGCATTCGGTCCATACGAACGGCATGCTCCAAGAGCCGATAGAACAGCAATCGGCGGGAGCGCGACCAGCGCGCCGGTTGAATCAGAACGTGAACTCGTCCAGGTAATAGTCCAAGTGTTCTTCGCGATGAAGGGCGGGCGGCGGTCCGCGAGAAACGCCTCGATCCGGGGATGAGTTGCGGTTGCCGGTCAAGGTACGCCTCGCTGGCCGGCCGGAGGCCGCAATGGGTCCGGCTCTCGCCCGGGAGTTGCCGCCGCCTTGGCGCGCGGTCACTGGACGAGGTCGCCGGGCGCCGCGGCGCACCGGACCCGCGGACGATGGCACAAAAATCTCAGACTCGGAGAGCTGCGGATCCAGCTGTGCGGCGCTCGTGGCGTGATGCCGGGAGAAGAGGAGATCGAGGTGGGCGAGGCGATTCGAAGCACGCGCGCGGAGCAGAACGCGGCGTTGGTCAAGCGGATGTTCGACGTCTACTCGGCGCACGACTTCGACACGTTGAGAGCGGAGATCTTCGCCCCGGACGTCGTCTGGCGCGTGCCTGGCCACCACCCGCTCGCGGGGCCCAAGCGCGGCGCCGACGAGCTGATCGCCTACTTCGCTCAGCTCGCGATCGCCGGTTTCGCCCCCGAGGTGGTCGCGGTGGTTGCGAATGACGACTACGTCATCGATGTCCACCGGGGCCGGGGGAGCGTCGGCGACGACGCGGTCGATATGCTCTGGGTCCTGCTCTACAAGATCGTCGACGGCCGGATCGCCGAGGTAGACAACTTCGCCGGTGACCAGCACGCCGCGGACGCGTTCTTCACCAAAATCTGGGGCCCGCGACTGAAGCCGGTGCCCGATCGGTTCATCGCCCAGGAATAGGAACGCTCTCAGTTCCTATTTGTCGCTTCTGACACCGGTGGCGGGTGAAACACCTAGACCGGTAAGGAATTCTCTCGCAAGGGCGCCAAGCTCGCCAAGCGGACGCCAAGGTCGCTCGGTAGCGATCTTCGCGTTCCCTTTGCGCGCTTCGCGCCTTTGCGAGAAAAACCTACCACGCGCCGTGCCGTGTGCCGCCATCGCGTTTCGAGTCAGGCGGAAGCGGCTCGCGGCCTCTCGTGCGAGGTAGCCCGAGCCGCGCGTGCGCCGAAGCCCTTCAGGTACGGGCGCAATGCCGGGTCGACGGGTCGGCGGGTCAGTGCGACTCGGATCGTGCGTTCATCCAGCTCGTTCGGCGAGAACGTGCGGATCGCGCGCTTCTCGACGGCCGCGATCGGCACACCGTCCCGGAAGAGGACGCGGTTGCCGGCGAGCGCGGACACACGTTCGCCCGGCGTGACGATGCCGGTGAGGTTGAGCGGGTCGGCAGCGCTGAGCGCGATCAGCCGGCCCGTTCGCGCTTCCTTGCGCACGGCGCGAAGAAGTGGCACGGCCTCGGGCAGCGCGAACTGCTCGCCCGTCATCCCGGCTACGAATCGCCCGCCGCGGATCTCGCCCCTGGCCTCGAGCCGCCGGTACACGGCGACGAGCTCGCGCCACGGTGGCGCGTTCGTCTCGCGGGCGAGGATCTTGCGAAAAACAACGCCATAACGGCGCAACAGTGTCAGCGCGCACAATTCGATGTGCTCGGGCGAGTACCGCCGTCCACGCGCCGCATCTCGAGCGATCGTTCGCCGGACCGGAAGCGGCGCCGCATCACGCGGAGCCGCGCCGCTCGTCATCGTCGGCCGGTCCGCGTCGTCCGCCGTTCGTGGCGCGGCGGGCGCCAGAAGGGCCCAGCGGCCGGCCGTGTCCACGCCGTACGCGGCCCCGCGGCGACGGCGGCACGGCCGGGAGCCGATCGGCTTGCGCAGCTCGGAGGGTGTGAGCAGCGCGCGCAAGCCGGTGAACCCGTCGGACGTGACGAGGCCGAGCGCGGCGAGCTCACCGAGCGCCTGCTCGACGTGCGTCGGCAGCATACGACAGTCGGCGGCCAGCTCGTCGAAGAAGCACGCGCCTCTCCGTTCGAGCGCTTCGAGCACCTGGGCGACGCCGCCGGACAGCGGTGGCCGCTCGCCCGGACGCGCTTCCAGCCAGAACGGCGCGTTGCGGCGGAGGAACAGCGCCATCGGTGAGGATCGGACCAGCGCGGGAGCAGCGCCGTTCACGATCGGCGCGGACAGCCGCCCCCACGCAACCCGACCGGTCAGGCACAGCTGATCGAGAAGCTCGGCCGAGTAACGGTCGACGCGCGCGGGCAGCACATCGGCTTCCCAAGCGGCGGCCGCGAGCTCGAAGCCATCGAGCTGCTCGAGCGCCGCGCCCAGCCCTTCGGCGCCGCGGACTTGCGTACCGGGCTCGACGCGCTGCCAGCGAAACAGGAACCGCATGAGGTCCGCCGCGTTGACCGGCCGAATCTCCGCCCGCAGCCGATCGAGCGTGTAGCGGTGGATGCGCGCGAGCAAGCGCCGATCGCACCATTCGAGCGTTCCCAGGCCGGGCGTGAAGTGCCCGCGCAGGATCACGCCCTCGGCCTCGAGCGCTACGAGCGCGATGTCGATCTCGGATTCCTCGGCCGCGAGCGCTGCCGCGAGCGAACCCGCCGTGACCGGTCCTAAGACCTCGAGCCGGCCACGCATCAGCTCGCGTGTGGCGTCGTGGCGCTCCCACGCGGCAACGCGGCCGGCGGGCGGCGTGACAGCCGGCTCGATCGTCGCGGCTGGGAACAACGCCAGCACTTCGGGGACTCGCTCGGTGGCCACCCACATCGGCGGTACGAGCACCTGCCTCCTTGCCCCCTCCTCCTGATCGAGCGAGGCGTCTACTACGCGCGTCGCGCGGCCGGCTGCGCAGAGCTCGTCGAAGAGTGCGGGCCACGCGGATGTGGATTGCCCGGTATCGTCTCGAGCACCCGCCGCCGGAACGGCGCCGTCGGCTGAGCCTTGGGATGACGCGGTCGCCTCCGTGACCTCGCGCTCGAAGATGAACCCAGAGCGCAGCAACGCGTCGTGCAGCTCGTCGGCGTCCTCCGCCTGCGGCCACGCCTCTTGGCGTACGCGGTCGATCGCCTCGGGGTCGAGGGCGCCGAGGTCGCGCGCGGAGGTCGGCTCGAGCGCGCGGCGGGTGTACACCGCGTGCGCCCGGCGCTCCTCGAGCGGCGCGTCATCGAGGAACGCGTAGGGCCGGGCCGTAAGGATCTCGTGACCGATCGGCGACGGCTCGGGCAGATCGCGCGCGACCCGCTGGACCCGGCCGGCGAGTACATCGCGCACGATCGCGTCGAGCTTGGGCAGATCCATCGCCTCCTCGAGGCAGTCCCGCACGGACTGCGTCACGAGCGGATGGTCCGGCACGTCGCGGTCACCGGCCACGTTCTCGAGGCACGCGGCCGCATCGGGGAACGCCGCGGCCAGCAGATCCTCCGCCTGCATCCGTTGGATCTGGGGCGGCACCTTGGTGCCGTTGCGGCTACGCAGCACCGCGAGCGACAGCGTGGCGGTCCA
>JBOHRM010000520.1:0-2715 GCA_050732715.1 Longimicrobiales bacterium | reverse complement strand
GGATGCGGCCGAGATCGTCCCTCGGGACGTCCTGCTTCAGCCGATCGAACACGATCAACGGCACCCAACGCTCGAGCGCTTCCATCCGATACATATCGGGCACCGCGGCGATGTACAGGTTGTTGCGCACGCCCTGCACGGGGTCGACCACCCGGCCGGGACCCCAGCCGGGGAGCACGGCGCGCAGACACGTGAGCTGGCTCGCAACCTCCGCGTGGGGCGGCTCGTCGATGGCCGCGATCGGCGTCACGAGTCCCGCATCGGGCGGCAAATCTTCGAACAAGTCGGCATCGAGCTCAGCGAGCTCCACGTCTTGCCACCGCTGCGGCCCTGCGGGCGCCGGCTGGGATGCGGTCTGCGTGCGTGAGGCGGTCTCGGCCGGCGTCGAATCAGGCGACGTCGCCGGCGCCGATCGTTCGGATCGGTGGCGATCATCCGCCGGCGCGTCGAGTGCACCGGCGGGGGTCGTGGCACTCGCGGGCCCACCCGGAGCCCGTGAAACTGGCGCATCGGAGGATGCCGCCTGCACCGACGTCGCGCCGCCCGAGACCCGTGCGTCCGGCGACGGTCCGACGATAACGGCGTAACCGCCGGCTTCGGCCACCAGCCCGACGGCCAGCCAGGCGACCAGCGCCACCGCTACCCAACCTTTGTCGCCCCGCGTCGCGAAACGTTCGCCCGCGTCCCAGCGGAACATCTTCGACCCCGCGATGCAGGCGGCAACGCCGATCACGACCAGGGCCATCAGGCTGAGGCGCGCGGGCTCGACGCCATCGCCCGTCACCGCCGCTTGGATCGCCTCGACCGCGTATCGTCCGGGAAAAAACCCCGACAGGTGCTGGGCCCATACCGGCAGATTCTCGAGCCGAACGGCGACGCCGCCAATGATCAGCATGGGAAGGAAGATGCACTGTCCCAGTGCCTGTACCGCGGGCACGTTGTCGGCCAGCGTCGCGATCACGAGACCGAGCCCTATGAACGCGAACGCGACGACCGTGAACGCCAGCCAGAGCCCGAGGGGGTGCTCGGGCGCCGGCATGCCGGTGCCCATTGCCAGGCCGAGCTGAAGCAACCCCGCGGAGATCAGCAGGAGATAGCGCGCGATGACCGTGCTTGCGACCACGCTCGCGATCGGAACCGGCACCAGCCGGTAGCGGCGCCAAACGCCGCGC
The DNA here is from genome assembly GCA_050732715.1 of Longimicrobiales bacterium. Taxonomy (GTDB): domain Bacteria; phylum Gemmatimonadota; class Gemmatimonadetes; order Longimicrobiales; family RSA9; genus JBOHRM01. The sequence continues at coordinate 1,543 of JBOHRM010000520.1, read as the reverse complement.
TCCCGCTCGCTGACCAGCGCCGTGGGCAGGCCGAAGCACGCGCCGCCGAGCACCGTGACGGTCAACAGCTCGCCCATATGCCCGGCCAGCGGAACCGGCTCGTGACGATAGAGCACCCAGAACGCCAACAGGAAGATCGTGGGGAACAGATAGCTGTAGATCAGGGCCATCCGGTTCCGATAGTGGAGCCGAACCGTGATGCCCAGCTGAACCAGCAAACCGTTCATAGATCGCTACCGGCGATCGCGCCGTGACCGTGGATCGCGTGGCCGGATCCGAGCTCAGTCACGCAGGCTCGTGCCGGTCAACTCGATGAAGACGTCCTCGAGCGTCGCCTTCCGCACCGTCAGCTCGGTGAGCTCGATTCCGCGCGCATCCAGCACCGCCATGAGCCCGGACAACGTGCCATTCACGTCCTCCGCGCGGAGCCGCGAGACCGCGCCGGTGCAAACCACGTCGGCTGCGCCCGGCACGCTCGCCAACCCATCGATGTCGAGCGGCTGTGTGGTGCGAAAGAAAACCGAGAACGCGGTGCGGGAAGCCGCGATCAAGTCGCGAGGCGCGCCCGTCGCGACGAGCCGGCCCCGATCCATGATCGCGACCCGGTCACAGAGCGCCTCGGCTTCCTCGATGTAATGAGTCGTGAGCAGCACTGCGCAGCCCTGCTGCTTCATTCGCGAGATCTCCCCGTGCAGCTCGCGCCGGGACCGTGGGTCGAGGCCGGCCGTCGGCTCGTCGAGGAACACGAGCTCGGGGTCATTCACGAAGGCGAGAGCAAGTCCCAACCGCTGCCGCTGGCCGCCCGAAAGCGTACGGAACACCGCATCCGCTGCATCCTTCAAAACGAAACGGTCGAGCAACGGCCGCGGGTCGAAATCGTCGCGGTAGAACGAACCGAAGAGACGCAGCGCCTCACGCGTCGTGATGTGGTCCTGCAAAGCCGTGGTCTGCAGCGCCGCGCCGATGCGACGCCTCGCCTCCCGCGGACTCCGGCCCGCGTCGATGCCGCAGACCTCGATCGTGCCGCTGTCCGCCTGGCGCAGCCCGAGGATACATTCCAACGTCGTCGTCTTGCCCGCCCCATTCGGGCCGAGCAGGCCGAAGATTTCGCCGTCCCCGACCTCGAAGCTCACATCCCGCGCCGCCTGCACATCGCCGTAGCGCTTGCAGAGATCGTGAACAACGACTTTGGCCGACATGGCTCAGCCGATCACCACCGAGACTGGCTTACACTGTTCTCGCGCCCGCCGCCTCTTCGCGACGCCCACCGCTACGGCCGCTCCGAGTACTCCTTGAGATGGACGTTGCGGAACTCGACGCGCATCGGCGGTCCAGCGTGAAGCTGGAACCCGATCAACCCTTCCGCCAGCCGAGGCCCCACGCCGGCCTCGAGATCATCATCGATGAGCGCGCTCGTGACCCGGCCGTTCACGAGATTGATCAGTGTATTGCCCACGAAGATGATGTGCAGCGTATTCCACTCTCCCGCCCTCGGCACGCTCCCCAGATCGTCAGCGTCCCCCAGCGTTCCGATGTTCTGCGG
>JBOHRM010000519.1:0-4018 GCA_050732715.1 Longimicrobiales bacterium | reverse complement strand
GGGTGTGAGGATCGCGTCGGCCGATTCCTCCTGAACGTCGAGCAGGCCGTGCCACCCCATCCACACGGTGCGCAGCGGCGTGTAGGCCGGGGCCAGCAGCTCGCCGAGGTCGTCGGAGCCGGGCTTGAAGTTCGCTTCCGTGATCTGGTCGAACACGTCCTCGGTCACGTCCGTGCACGCGGCGGTCGCGAGCGCCACCACGACGAGCGCGAGTGCACGAGCGTGATGGGATACAGGGTCTCTCATCGGGGTCCGCCTTCGATCGTGCGCTCCAGTCGAGCGCGTCTATGGCCCAAGGTATCGAGCGAGGAAGCAGCGTTTCTGGCAAAGGCGCCAAGGCCGCCAGGCTCGCAAAGAATCTTGGCGAGCTCTCGGTGAACCATTGCGCGCCTTTGCGACATCAGAACGTGATGGTGACGCCCGCCGTGAAGGCGCGCGTCGTCGGGTATTGGTCGCGACTGTCGTTACCGGCCGTGAACGGATCTCCCGCGAACGCCACCTCTGGATCCAGCCCCTTATAGCCGGTGAGCGTCAGGAGATTGCGTCCCGTGACATAGACCCGCGCACTCGATACGGCGCCTCCGAGCCGGCCGAGCATGTTCGGGTCGAGCGTGTAGCCGAGTGTGGCGTTGTCGATCTTCCAGTAGTCGCCATCCTCGACGTAGTAGCTGATGTACGCCTGCGGGTAGTTGAGCCGGATCGGGTCGCCGTTCGCGTCCAACCTGCCGTACGGCGCGTCGTACGCCGATCGGAGACCGTTGTACAACGTGATCGTCGGGTTCTCGTAGTACATCCGCGAGAAGTTCAGGATCTGGAAGCCGAACGCGCCTCGCATGTTGACGCTGAGATCGAAGCTGCCGACCTGGAGCTGGTTGTTCCAGGCCAGGAATTGTTTCGGGATCCCATTCCCGAGCACGCGCTTGTCCGCCTCGCCCGCATCCTCGATCGGGATCGGACTGCCTTCGGCGCCGAGCACGATCCATTCGCCGTTCTCGTCGATGTCGACTGACTCCCAGCCATAGAAGTTGCCGATCGGCCCGCCGACGTCGACGCGATGTGTGTACGTCTGGATCGGCGCACCCGTGCCGCCGGCATTGAAGAAGTCCGCCGTCTGAAAGACCTGGTCCGACAGGCTGAGGAGCTTGTTGCGCGTCGTCGACCCGTTCACGCTCGTCCGCCAGCGCAGACCGGGCCTGCTCACGACGTCGTAGCTCAGCTCCGCCTCGATGCCCTCGTTCCTCATCGTCCCGACGTTGGCGAGCAACTCGTCGGTCAGATTCGGCGGGACCGGAACCGAGTACTCGAACAGCAGGTCCTCCGTGTTGCGCCGATAGATATCGAGGCTGCCGCTCAGGCGGAAATCGAACAGTGCGAAGTTCAGCCCGACATTGACCTCGCGCTTCTCCTCCCACTTCAGGTTCGGATTCGGGTTGCGCGCCGGCTCGATGCCCTGAACCCATCGTCCCTCGATCGGAAACCGGTCGTCGAACTCGTAGCTGGTCAGTGACAGCAAGGACTGTGATGGCGCGACACCGGTGACGCCGTAGCCCGCACGCAGCCGAAGCTCACTCACCCACGGCAGATTATCACGGATGAAACTCTCTTCGCTCAGCCGCCACCCCGCCGACACGCCGGGAAACAGACCTCCTTGATGGCCCGCACCGAACCGCGAGTTCTTCTCATAACGGGCGCTTGCCATGAGCAGGAATCGATTGTCCCAGTCATAGTTCAAACGACCAAAGAAACCGATCAGCTTCCAGCTCGACCTGCCGCTGTTCACTCTCGCGCGGCCATCCGTGATCCCATCGCCCGCCTCGAGCGAGTGAAAGCCGAACAGGTCCGTCGGGAAGTCCTCGTTCTCCGCGGCGAGGTTCGAGCTCCGATTGTCCTGATAACTGTAGCCGCCGACCAGGTCGAAGTTGTGGCCGCGAAAGCTCTCCGCATATGTTCCCGTGATCTCGAGAATGCGACTTCGACTCGAGCTCGCACTGTCTCTCGCTGTGCCATTGAGCCCCTGCTCGACCGTGTTCACATGCCGGAACGTCGTCGCCTCGCCGCTCATCGATGAAAAGCTGCTCGTGCCTGCCATGACGGACAAGCTCAACACATCCACCGGCCTAATCGTGACCGTGCCGTGAATACGCGTGTCGCGGCTCTCGACCTCCCCGTTCTCTTCGTTGATCAGTGAAAGCGGATTCGTATACTCGCGAGTGGCACGCTGCTGATAGTTCCCCTCTTCGTCAAACGCCTGGTCGGTCGGGTTGCGAATGAACGCGTGACGCCACGCCGTATTGAAGCTGGGCCCCGTGAACGCATTCTCCGATCGGCTCACAACGTTCAGCTCGCCCTGAACGCGATTGTCGACCATCGCGTGCCGGATATTGAACCGGCCAACCGCCTCTTCGTTGTCCGAACGGATGAGGATGCCCTGCGAGTTCTCGTAGCTCAGCGACGCCGTGTAGTTCGTGTTCTCGGCGCCGCCCGTCAGCGTGATATTGTGCACGTGGCTGACCGGCTCGCGCAGAATCAGGTCCAGCCAGTCCGTATTCTGCCCGAGATCCTCGAACGCCACACCATCGGCGATCAGTCGACGATAGTCATTGGCATCGAGCAGATCGGGGCGGTTGTAGATCCGTTGCTGTGTGACGTGCCCGTCATAACGGAACGTCGCGTTGCCACCCGCGTGCTTCTTCGTGGTGATCAGAATCACACCGTTCTGCGCGCGCGAGCCGTAAATCGCCGCAGCCGAACCGTCCTTCAGCACACTGACGGACTCGATATCACCCGGCGCCACCGACTCGAGACTGCCCGGCACGTTGTCGACCAGGACCAGCGGGCTGCGCGAGCCCTCGAGCGTCGTGATGCCCCGAAGATAGATCTCGGTGCCGGAACGCGGATTTCCGCTCGGCGTGTTCACCACGAGACCCGGCAGCTTGCCCGAGATCAACGAACCGGCATCGCGCGCAGGACCCGCAACGAAATCACTCGAAGAGACGTTCGCCACCGCGCCCGTGATCTCGCCGCGACGCTGCGTGCCGTAGCCCACCGCCACGATCTCGGCGAGCTCGATCGCCTCCGCATCGAGCCGGATGTCGAGAACCGCCGGCGAGCCTGCTTCGACCGTGACCGTGAGCTCGATCGTCGCATAGCCCACCGAGCTCGTGCGAACCACGTGCGTGCCCGCCGGCACGTTCGCGATCGTGTACCGCCCGTTCGGCGCCGTTACCGCGCTCAAACTCGTGCCCTGAATGGAAACCAGCACACCGCCGATCGGCTGGCCCACATCGGAGGTGACGAGCCCCGTGATCTGACCGGTCTCCTGCGCCTGCAGCACAACGGGCATCAGTAGGCTCAGAACGACCACGCAACCGGTGATCCTCAATCTCATGGTAAGACTCCTTGCAATGCTCGCGAATCGCCCTCCTGTAACGAATCGCCGGTGTCACGAATCGCCCCCAAACGCTGCGACTCATCGTAACGAACAGCGTGCCGGCCTAGGAGGTACGCGAGACCCTCGAATCGCGACCGGTCGTACTTGCGCGTGCCCGAGCCCGGCCCGGATATTGCAGCTAATCGGATATTATATCCAATCTCTTGGATGACAACGATCCTTGGGCTGCGAAGTGGCTTTAGCGGAATCGTCGCGATCGCTGCCTTAGCCGCGCTCCAAGAATGCCGTCTCCGCTCCGCCGAGACCTAGCTCGAAAATGTGCGCGGAATCGGGGAATACGTCGGAGAGATCGCGCGTAAGCCGGGCCGAGAGTCGAGGCGAGCGGATCCTTCGAGCGTCCGGTCTCTACCGGCGTGTGGTGATCACGATGACGCCACCGACGCCGCGGGTGCCGTAGATCGAGGTGGACGCGACGTCCTTGAGGACGTCGACCTGGCGAATGTCCTGGCGGGTCAGCCCTGCGAGCGCCGTCTCGATCGCCCGGGCGTCGACGGGCGTGCCGTCCACGATGAACAGCGGGTCCTGCGGTCCGGTTATGCTGCTGTCGCCGAGCGTCGCCAACCCGCG
>JBOHRM010000518.1:0-5097 GCA_050732715.1 Longimicrobiales bacterium | reverse complement strand
TAGGCGACGGCTCGGGCGGGCTCGACCAGCGGGTCCAGCGTGGCCTCGAGGTCGACACCCATCCCGTTCGTGATCGCGCTGCTCAGCTCGAGCTCGGCCGCCGCGATCGAGGCGGCCAAATCGTTCCCGGCGTTCTCGAGCGCCTCATACACAACGGGCAGCGGCGCCGGCAACGTCGGCAGGTTCTCACGGCGGACGGTCGCGAGGACGCCCCGGCCGGCGTTCAGCAACGCGCGCGCGGCGTGGATCGCGGCTTCGAGGGTGACACGCTGCGCGTTGTTCGCGTCTTCCTCGTACTCCGCGTCGAGCTGGTCGATGACCTCGTTCGCCGTCTCGACCTTGGCGAAACAGAGCGTGACCTCCGCACCCGGCCGGGTGAACGCCTCCTCGCACGAGACATGGAACGCATCACCCGCCCGCGGATGCGAGCCGAGCGCCTCGATCGCCTTGCTGAAGTCGAGCTTGCTCGCTCCGCCGTAGCCGTCGTCCGGCAACAGACCCGCCGACTCCGGCAGGCTCGCACACGGCAGCGGCGGCAGTGACCGGTCGATCGTGGTCCGCAGCCGCAGCCGCTGCACGTGCGGCAACACCGCGCGGCCCGGCGGCAGCGGGTCGCTCAGCCGGCCGCGAATCCACATCGCCTCGATGCCGTACACGCGCACGGCGCGTGACACACCGCAGTCCGCGGCGAGGCGGACCACGCCGTTGCGCGTCAGGCCGGACGTTGCGTCGACACTGTCGCGCGCGGCCGACGCCGCGGCGTCGACGAACGGCTTGAACGCGCGCCACGCATCGCCATCCCAATGCTCCCACACAACGAGCAACGGATCCGCGCCGGAAGGGCTCAGCTCGAGCTCGAGCTCGACCGTCGACCGGCCGGCGATCGCCAGCGCCGGGTGCGCGAGATATAGCTCGTGCGGCACCGGCCGAAGCGGCGTGAACAGCGTGAACGGCTCGCCGGACAGCACCGCCGCCGAGTGATCGGCGTACGCATCGCGGCCCGGCCAAACAGTAACTACCTCTGCGAGCGGCGCCGCGGCGAGCGCCATGGCGCGCTCCGTCTCGAAGACCAGCGGCGCACCGCCGCCAGGCGCATCGCCGCCGAGACGCGTGCGCGCGGGGATTCGCGAATCGCCCACGCCGGGCAGCGGCGTGAACACCACGGGAGCGCGCGCCGCCTGCGCGGGTGTGAGCTCGATCCCGAGCTGCTCGAAGAACGCCAGGCGGTTCTTGTCGGGCGCGGCGTTGATCCGGTCCGCCAGCGCCTTCAGGAACCGGGCGTAGACGCGGATCAGCGCCGTGCCCGCGCCCGACTCGCCAGGCTGCCACAACGGTGCGAACGCCGGCGCGGCGGCCACCAACGCCGCTGCGAACCCGTCCTCGCCGCGAGGCTCGAGGACAGGCGGCCGGTGCGTCATCGGCACCGCTCCGCCGAGCGCAACGCGAAGCTCTCCATCGCAATCCGCGATCGTTGGAGCGGCCCGTGTCACGGACTGCCTCCCTCCGCCAGATAAAACGGATAGACCAGGTTGTAGAACGTATTGGTGCTGCGCACGCGGTACCGGACCTCGATCATGAGCCGGCCCGCCGGCGGGTCCGCCGTGACCTCGACCGTGACCGAGTCGATGCGCGGCTCCCACAGAATCAGCGCCTGCTCGACCTGGTGCCTCACCAGCGAGATCGTGGTCGTGCGGATCGGCTCGAAGACGAGCGCGCCGAGATTCGCGCCGAAATCCGGCCGCATCACGCGTTCGCCGTGGTCCGTGGCGAGGATGATGCGCACGGCCTGGCGGATGTCCTCGTCATCCGAGACCGACGCGACCGCGCCGCCGGGTTCGGCGGCCGGCGGGAACGCCCAGCCGGTGCCGAGGAACGCCAATCCCGCGGGCTCGACCATCCGCTCAGCCTCCGATCAACACGTTGGGGAACCCGCTGACCACGGTCGCGCCGCAGGCCGCGAGATCACCGATCCGCAGCGCCGGCCGCCCGCCGATCAGCACGTTCGCGCTCCCCTTGACGAACGGGTTCGGCGGGTGCGGCCCGGCCTTGGGCGGGTGGGCGCACGCATGGATGTCTCCGACCACGGCGGCGGGCGCGCCGCCGATCAGGACGTTCGGCACGCCAGGCCCCGAGATCACGCCAGGGTGCGAAGTGGCGTCGCCGACGCGCGCGGCCGGTGGCACGTTCACCTGACCTTCATGAGTTGATCTTGACCACGCCGCCGAGCACGCTGACTTCGCCGGCGGCGATGGTCACCTTGGCGCCCGCGATCGTCACACCGTCGGGCGTGATGCCGACCACACTGCCGCCCGCCGTCATCGTGATCCCGGCCTGCGAGATGACGAACAGGTTCGAGCCGACCTGGAGCCGGATCGTGGTCGGCGACGTCGTCTCGACGCCGTCCGGCGCCAGCTTGATCGAGTTGTGCGGCCCGACGGGCGACGGCGGCGTGGGCAGCACCTCGGGCGCGGTCGGCGCCGTCTGGATCGTGATCGACGGCGGCAGCTCCGTGAACACGATCTGATTGCCGGCGAGTGTGCGGATCGCGCGAATCTGAGGGAGCGGCGTCGGCAGCGGCGGCGGCGCCATCGCGGTCCACAACGAGCCGATGATGTACGGCGCGTTGACGTCGCCATGCTCGAACGCGACGAGAACCTCGTCGCCGAGATTCGGGATGAAGTACATGCCGTGAAGCATCCCCGCCATCGGCACGGCGACGCGCGCCCACGGGCTCAGGTCGAGCGCATCGAGGAACGGCAGCCGGACCTGGACGCGGCCGAGCATCAGCGGGTCGACGGGGTTGATGACCTGGCCCGTGACCACGCCGTAGAATTTCTGCTTGACGTCGGCGATCGACTCGCCGATCGCCTCGAGGACCTCCTCGATCACGGCAGGATCTCCTTGTAGACCTGAAACGTCGTGCGGTAGCCGCCGGTATCGATCGAGTGCGACGCGCTCGCGACGCGGTAGTCTCCACTGAAATCGGGGCCGAGCCCGTCAATGCGGATGATCGTGCCCGCGCGGATGCGCGGGTCACCCACCGCCGAGCCGGTGGCGGTCAGCCGTTGGTTCAGCTTCCGGCGCAGCTCACTCGCGATCGCCAACGCACTGTTCGCGATGTCGGCCGGGCTCGTGATCGGCTGGTCGACCAGTGTGACCGTCGGCCCCACGATCTGCTTCGCCGCCGACGCGGCTTCGCCCGGGACCACGGAGACGCCGAGCACCTCACGGTCGAAGTCCCAGAACACACTGACCAGGAAGCTGATCGGGATCTCGCGCAGCGTGAACTTCATCCCCGCGGCGACGACGCGGCCCACGGTGCTGACCTTGGGCGTAAAATCGAGCAGCGACTCACCCCACTTCAGCGTGAGGCTCGGCGAGTAGTCCCGGAAGAAGAAGCGGGAGAAATAGAGGACGTCACCCTCGACCCAGAACTCGGCGTCATAGGTGGCGGCGATCTCCTTGAGGAAATCGAGGTCGCTCTGACTCTTCTGCTTGCGGCCGCTGCCGCCGAAGATGTAGTTGACCGCGGCGAGCGCCGTGGACGCCACGGCCAACGCGGGATCGAGCGCGGGGATCAGCAGGTTCTCCGCGCTCAGGATCGCCGCGATGAGCACATCCGGCAGCGGCCCGAAGCCGCGGGCGTACGAGCCCTGCGTCAGCCGGTGCAGCTTGTCGTGCGCAACCAGCGTCATGCCGGGTACGCCGCCGCTCGGGAAACTCGCCTCGACGCCCGTGACCTCGCCGTCGAACACGTCCTCGAGCGGGCCCGCGGCGTAACCGAGCGCGAGCTTGAGACTGTTGTCGACGTCGAAGAGGCCGTCCGGCCCGGGGTCGGCGCGCAGCGGCCCGATCGCCACACCGGTCGGGAACGGCTGGAAACCGAGCCCGCGGATGTGCTTCTGGAGCCATCGTAGATCGACGTTCGCGATGCCGACCTCGACGCGGTCGGCGGCTTGCTTGCCGTCCTCGTATCTCACGCTCGTGATCGAGGCGCGCAGCGCGGACGGGATCTCGCTGCCGTTGATCTCGAGCCGGAAGTCGGGCGCGAAGCGTGGCTGGCTCGCCATGTTACCTCGTGACCTCACCGGTCTCGGGATCGACGAACGGGAGCTGAGGGATCAGGAGCGACCGGCCCACGCCGAGGCGACGAGGGTCGTCGACGCCGTTACGGATCGCGATCGGCCGCCACGCCGATGGGTCCTCGTATGCGCGCCCGGCGAGGCCGCTCAGCGACTCCGACTGCCCGACCACGTGGCGCCGGCTGTAGTCCGCGGTCTCGCGCTTCACCTCCTTCGCCTCGAGGTCGGCGTTGCGGAACTCGTTGAACGTGACTTGGAGCCGCGCGCGGACCGGCGCACCGTCGGGCCGAAACATGATGAAGCGCTGGCTGGCTCGGGCGAGGACGCAGGTGAACGAGAGCGACGCCCAGGTGAACAGCAGAACCGGCGGCGCATGCGTCGCCGGATCGATATCCATCAGCGCCGTGATGCGACGGACCACATCACGCGCGTCGGCGCCGGCCGCCGTGCCCGCGTGCGCCTCGTACGTGTCGACCAGCAGCTCGAGCTCGAGCGTCTGCATGTTGCCGTGCGCGAACTGAAGCAGCGGCGCGGCGAGCCCGGGGATCGCGGCCTGCGCATAGTTGACGTCCCGATTCACCGTGTACTCCTCGGGGTTGAACTGCACGGTGATCCGGTCGCCGCTGTTCGTGTTCGTGATCGTCGCCTTCTCTAGAGCCACGGCCTTCGCCTCACGCGTGGTCTGTTCGGTGCTCCGACATCGCCCCTCGCTCGACTCCGCGTCCTCAGATTCTTCCCGTGCGTTCGCGCCACGCGCTCAGCCGCCGGTCCAGGGTCTGGACTACGTGTGACGTCACGCGGTCGAGCTCCGCGCGGCTGAGCGCGGCCTCCGGCGCGTGCCGATCGCGTTCGCCGGCGCGGATCAGGTGCGCGGCCCGCCGAGCCGGCGTGGACGCGACACCGTTCGCGTTGTGCGCCGCGCTCAGCTCCGGCGCCGGCTCCGGCATTCGCCGCACGATCCGGGGGACCGAGGGGAGCGGCGCCGACACGACGTGGCCGGATCCGTTGTCCGGGA
>JBOHRM010000517.1:0-5672 GCA_050732715.1 Longimicrobiales bacterium | reverse complement strand
GACGTACGTCATCCACACGTTCCGGATGCCGGTCTTCTACCTCCTCGCGGGCTTCTTCGGGCACATGGCGTTTCACAAGAAGGGTACGCGCGCGTTCGTGGCGGATCGCGCGAAACGGATCGGCGTGCCGCTGCTGGCGGGCTGGGTGATCCTCGTCCCGCTCACGGTCGCGATCACGGTCTGGGGCCTCACGCGCACGTTCGGCGCCGAGGCGCTGGCGGGCGCGGCGCCGACCGGCTTCGCGCTGCCCCTCGCGCATCTATGGTTCCTCTACTACCTCTGCATCTTTTACGGGCTCATGCTGGCCGCGCGCGGCGCGTTCGAGACGATCGACCGATCGCGCCGTCTCCGCGCGACCATCGACGCGGTCCTGCGGCGCGTGCTCGGGACTTACCTCGCGCCGATCCTACTCGCGGCGCCGCTCGCCCTGTACTTGTACTTCGACGAGACGTGGATCTTCACCGGCGGCGTGCCGACGCCCGACACCGGCCTCACGCCCAAAGTCCCCGCCATGATCGGGTTCGGTACCGCGTTCCTGTTCGGTTGGCTGCTGCATCGTCAGGTCGATCTGCTACGTGAATGGGAGAGGCGCTGGCCAGTGCACCTCGCCGCTGCTTGCGTGCTGACCTTCACGTGCCTCCAGATCATGAGCTCCGTGCCGAGCGGTGCCCCGAGCCTCGCCCCGGGGCCCGAGCTCTTCGTTGTGCCGGGACCGCCGTGGATGAGGATCGCGTACACCGCGGCGTACACTACGGCAATCTGGTGCTGGTCGCTCGGCCTGATCGGCGCGGCGCTGCGTTTCTTCGCCCGCGCGAGTGTGGTGCGTCGCTACGTCGCCGACTCATCGTACTGGATCTATCTCGTGCACCTGCCCCTGGTCTTCTTCCTCGCGGTCGTTTTCGCGAAGGTGCCGTGGCACTGGAGCGTGAAGTATCCGCTCGTTGTCGCGATCGCATTCACGGTGCTGTTCGCGAGCTATCACTATCTCGTCCGCTCGACGTTCATCGGCGCTGGGCTGAACGGGCGCAAATATCGGCGGGCGTCATTGAAGGCGACGTTCGGCGCCGAGGTGAACCTCCCGTCGATCTCGCCCTCCGACTCCGTGGAGACGGGATCGGAGGATTCGCATCTGCCCGTGCTCGAAGGTGCGGCACAGCGCTCCGACGAATGAGGTTGCGCTCGACAGCAAGGAAGGTTGTTCCCCTCTTCCGCTCGACAGCGAAGGAGGTTGTTCCCCTCTCCCCCGCGGGGGAGAGGGTCACGGTGAGGGGGCCAGCAGCAGAGCGCGGCTTTGTCCAGGGCCGCCCAGGGCCGCGCCTCCGATGGTTTCTACCTCACCCGCCGCCAACCGAGCGCGATGTGGATCGCGCGACCGGCCGCGGGCATCCTCGAAATGTCCAGATACTCGGTGGCGGTCGCATTGACGACGTCGGCGCTGATCCGCAGGTCTCCGAAGCGACGGCTGAACCGCGCATCGAACTGAACGCGGCCGTCTTCATCGGCACGCCGCGCGTAAGCCGCGCCCAAGAACACATCGATGCCTGCGACGATGGTCCGATCCACCTCGACCGACGCCTGCCGCGTCAGCGGCCGCAGCGCGTACTTCGACTCGTAGCTCGCCGCCGCCTCCGCGTCGACCGCGATCACGCTGGCGCGCGCGGTCCAGCGAGCGTCTATGAAATCGACGCCTGTCAGTGCGACCTCGAGCCCTCGGAACGTCGCCGACTCGACGTTCATCGTCTGCCACGGCGCCGACGGGTCACCGCCGAGAGGACGGGCCCAGTCGATGAGCGAGCGCGCGGAGCGAACGAAGCTGCTCAATGACGCCCGTGCCGAGCCCGCCTCGAGATCGACGCCGATCTCGCCCTCCCACGCGCGCTCCGGTTCCAGCGATGGATTCCCGATGTTCGCGGGGTCGCTGTAGTAACGGTCCGTCCACGTCGGCGCGCGCAACGCACGCCCGACCGACGCGCGGAGACGCAGCCCGGGCGCCAGCCACACCGCGCCTCCGAGCGATGGCGCCACGAAGCTGCCGTACGCCGAATGCCAATCCACGCGCATCCCCGCCGTGCCGACGGCGGCGCCCACGCGGCCAATCCCGACCTCGCCGAACAGCGCGCCGCGCGATTCACCACGGTCGCCGAGACTCGTGCTCTCGAGCAGGTCGCGATAAACCTCGCCGCCGACGGCGACGCGGGCCGGCTCGGTCGCGAACCGCGCGGTCAGCTCGCCACCCAGCTGCCAGGTGTGATGTACGTTACGGTAGAAATCCGGGTCGTCGCGCATGAGCACGAAATCGTCATCGTGGCGACGCACGGACAGGCGGGGCTCGAGCGCGAAGGCCGCTGCCGCGGGTGCGGCCCACGCCACGTGAAGATTGACGACGCGCGTCGACTCGAACTCGTCGAACTCCGCGGCCGGCGAGGTATAGAACTTCGATGCCCCGAAATCCCGATCCGCGAAGCCCAGCGTCGCGCGCAGCGGGCGATCGCCGAGGATCGCTTCGAGCCCGACCTGGCCGGCAGCGATGCGATAGTCGGTGCCCGTGCGATGGCCGTCGGACCGGCGGTACTCGCCGCTGGCGCCGACACGAAGATCGCCACCGTCGATGCGCGCGCCCGCGGCTACCGAGCGCGTCTCGAACGAGCCCGCCTCGATGCGGCCATGCACGTCCGCTACGCCGGCGGTCTCGCCCCCGCGCGTCACGATGTTGATGACGCCACCGAGCGCGTTCGCGCCGTACTGCGCCGATGCCGGCCCGCGCAGCAACTCGATGCGCTCGACTTCCCGCAACGGAACGGCGAGGTCGAGATCGAAATGACCGGTCTGTGCATCGCTCACCCGCACGCCGTCGACCAGCACAAGCACCTGTCCGAAACTGCCCCCGCGTACGGCAACATCCGCCTGCGCAGGTGACCGCGCGGCGACATCGACGGCCACCATCCTCGCAAGCGCCTCTTCGATGCCGCGAACGGGCATGCGCTCGATGTCCGCCGCCGTCAACACCTCGACAGCGCGGACCGCGACCGGCAGCTCCGCCGATACGCGCGAACCGACCGTCACTCGCAACGTGTCGAGCCCCTGCACCGGCCGCTGTGCCACGAGCGGCGCGACACCCGCCACGAAGAGACTCAAGCCAACCGCTACGGCACGAACCAACGTGCCCCCCTCCAGGTTCGAAAAAAAAAAACGAACGACGCCTTTGGCGCCGAAACTATCCCTTGCGCCGTTCGTGGCGCCAGCGTTTCGCCGTGCCCGCATTGCTTTGTAGATAGAGCTAGGAATAGATTGCAACCAATCTATGGCAAACTGAGTCTAATCGAATCAGATGAACGGGAGACGAGTCGCGCGAGCGAGCCCGCGATCCCAACGCGTTGCGCGCAGTGTTCCGCCGATATCGTGACTGCCACGACCGGCAACGTGGGGCGATGGCAGCAATGGGTACCCGGCGTCGATCGATTTCGCGAGCGCATACAAGGGGATCGGGGCCACGAGGAGGGCGGACGTGGGACGGATTCGCATGACCTACGCAACGGCGCGAGTGCTCCAGGCGCTGGACGAGGGGATCACCCACGGGTTCGACATCGCCGAGGCGACGGGTCTTCGGGGTGGCACCGTCTACCCGATCCTGAGACGACTGGCGGAGGAGGGTCTGGTGGCGTCGTCGTGGGAGCGGGCGGCGATCGGCCGGCGCGAGGGGCGGCCGTCGCGCAAGTACTACCGGCTGCTGCCCGCGGCGAGGCCGATCGTGGAAGGAGCGCGCGAGCGGTTTCCGTTTCCGCTCGTCGGCGAATCGGAGTTGCATCCGAAGCGCGCGTGAAACGAGAGGAGGAGTGCGATGGCGACATCGAGGTGGGCCCGGGCGGTGCTGCGCATCGTGAGTCGCGTGGTGCCGCGCGGCGAGCGCGACGAGTGGCTGAGGGAGTGGGAAGCGGAGCTGGACCACGTCGCCGGCGCCGGCACCATCGAGACTCGCGCGCCACGCGCCGCTCTCGGGCGGCTCGTCGCGGCCGCGGAGGATGCGCTCCGGTTGCGGCTGGGTCGGAGCCGCGGCGGTTCGTCGGCGGGGGTCGTGGGCGATGTTCGTTTCGCCGCGCGCGCCCTTGCTCGGAGCCCGTTGTTCACGGCCGCGGTGATCGTGACGCTCGGTCTCGGCATCGGCGCGAACGCCGCATTGTTCACGGTTGTCGATGGCGTCTTGTTGGAGCCGTTGCCCTATCCGGAGTCGAACCGTCTTGTGCAGCTCTTATCGGAGCGGGAGGGACGTGCTGGCACTTCGATCTCGACGCCCGATTTCGACGATCTCCGGGAGCTCAGCCGAACCGTCGAGCACCTTAGCCTTCGGGTGTGGGGGAGTCCGACGTACCAGGCGGACCGGCCGATGGTCCTCACGGGCGCGTCGGTTTCGGCGGGTTATTTCAGGCTCTTCGGGACGACGCCGCATCTCGGGCGGTACTTCGTTCCCGATGACGACGCGCAGGGCGTAACGCCGTCGGTCGTGCTCTCATACGGAGTCTGGCAGCGTGTGTTCGGTGGCGACCCCGGCCTCGTGGGTGAGACGCTGACCTTCGACGGCCGTCCTTACGTTGTCGTGGGCGTGGCAGAGCCGGGTTTGCGGGATCCGGTCGCGGATGTCGAGATATGGTCGTCGCGGCCGGCGTGGATCGAAGCCGAGCAACGCGGTCAGGGTTGGCTCCAGGTGTTCGGCCGGCTCGCGCCGCACGCCACGTTCGAGAGCGCCACGGCCGAGCTCGACGCGCTCTCGCAGGACCTCGCCAGGCAGCACCCCGTCTCGAACGCGGACCGCACCTTCGGCGTCGCATCGCTCCAGCAACGGCACGCCGAGCCGATCCGCCCCGCCCTCGTGGTGCTGCTGGCGGCCGTCGGTCTCGTGCTGCTCATCACGTGCGCGAACGTGGCCAACCTCATCCTGGTGCGAAGCGCCGGCCGCGCGCGCGAGCTGGCCGTGCGCATCTCGTTGGGCGCGGGCAAAGGCCGGCTCGCCGGCCAGCTGCTGGTCGAAGGGCTGCTGCTGGCCGCGATCGGCGGCGCGACGGGGCTCGCGCTGGCAATCGGCGCCACGCGCGGGCTCGTTGCCCTGGGCGCGCCCGGAGTCCCGCGTCTGGCGGAGCTCCACGTGGACGGGACGGTGCTGCTCTTCACGATGCTGGTGAGCTGCGTGACCGGGATCGTGTTCGGCCTGGTCCCGTTGCTCCAGCTGTCCGGCGCGGATCCGGCGCGGGTGCTCCGGGAGGGCGGCCGATCCGGTGAAGGCCGTCGGGCGCGCCGCGTGCGGCGGGCGCTCGTGGCCGCGGAGCTGGCTGTCTCGGCGGTGCTGCTCGTGGGCGCGGGCCTGCTGGTCCGGAGCCTCAACCGGATCGCGCAGGTCGACACGGGTGTGCGCACGGAGGGTGTCCTGACGTTCCAGGTCAGGCCGCCCCAGGAGGCGTTCCCCACGCCGGCGGACTTGAGGGTCTTTCACGAGCGATTGCGAATGAGCATCGCCCGCATGCCCGGAGTCGAGGCGGTGGGAGGTGTGAACGCCTTACCCCTGACGGGGCTCGGCGGTTGGTACGGCTTCTTCCGCGAAGACGCTCCACCGCCCGCGCCGGGCGAGACCCCACTGGCGGGCGTGCGCATGGTGGAGCCCGGCTATTTCGAGAGCGTCGGCA
>JBOHRM010000516.1:0-2123 GCA_050732715.1 Longimicrobiales bacterium | reverse complement strand
GTGGAATCGAGGCCGCGGCGGCCGTTGAACGCGGCCATCGCCTCTTCTTCGCGCTGCGAGAAGTCTTCGGCACGGAAGAAGCCGCCCTTGTCGAGCATGACGACGTCCCAACCCCGCTCGGCGAGGTAGGCGCCGAGGGTGCTGCCGCCGCTGCCGGTACCGATGATGACGGCGTCGGCCCGTTCGCGCACGTCGGCGCGCCGGCGAGTGCCCTGGATGATCATGCGATCTCGCCGAAATCGACCGGTGTGGCGGGGATCGACACGCGCTCCGGCCATGGGCCGGGAAAGCCGGTGAGCGGGCGCGTCGCGTCACGGTTGTAAGCGAAGTAGACCACGAAGCCGTGCAGCGCCTGGTACGCGCCGCGCCGGAGGTTGAAGCGACTGCGGCTCCAGCCGTGGAGGTCCTCGAGCCGTGCGGCCGGCGAAAGCTCGGTGAACCGGCTGAACCGGCCGCCGAGGAACGTGAGGTGCTCGATGAGGCCGAACGTGGACTTCATGTCGGCGCGCACCGGCTCGCCCACGGCGGCGAGCTCGGCATCGATCCCGGCGGCGACAACGCCCGGATCGACGGGGACGTCGGCGAGGATCGCCTCGGCGGCGGCGCGGGCCACCGCGTACTCCTTCTCGGAGAGCGCGGCGAGCGTCACGCCGTCGGCGGCGGCCTGCGGGTAGTCGGCCGCGCATCCGGCAGGCAGCATGGATGCGAGGCCGATCGCGGCGAGGCCGCCGGTGCTGTTGCGCAAAAATCCGCGCCGGTCGAGCGGTGGAACCATGCTCGAGAAGCTAGGGAACGCACGGCTGCGAGGACAGGTGCGGCATCCGTTTGCCCTTCGCCCGCCGCGCCTTTACCTTGCCGGGTCACTTCCGATGTTATCGTCAGGTTCCAGTGCTACCGCCGTCCGGGAGGGCGGTTTGCGACGAGGATGATCCTTTGCGCGCGGTGCGGTTTCATTATCGCCCGGTTCGATATCTGCTGACGCGGTGGGCGTCGCAGCGCCGGCCGGCCGTGGCGCTCGGTCCGATCGGCTGTATTCGGCTCGACGAGGTCGATCCGCCGCCGCTGCCGGGCGACGATTGGGTCCGCGTCGAGACGGTGCTCAGCGGGATCTGCGGCAGCGATCTCGCGGCGGTTACTGCGCACGACTCGTTCACGCTCGAGCCGTTCGGCGCGTACCCGTTCACGCTCGGCCACGAGAACGTCGGCAGGATCGTCGAGACGGGGAGAGCGGCGGGCGAGTGGGCCGTGGGTGACCGCGTCGTCGTCAACCCGATGCTGGCGTGCGTCCAGCGCGGGCTCGAGTCCTGTCCGGCGTGCGCGCGCGGCGAGTACGGGCTCTGCCGAAGCACGACCGGCGGCGCGATCGGCACGGGGCCGATGATCGGATACTCGCCCCGTGCGGGCGGTGGCTGGTCGGCCGGCTTCGTGGCACACCGCACACAGCTGCATGATGCCGGCGAGCTGCCCGATGACCAGGCAGTGCTGGTCGACGCGTTCGCCTCCGCGCTGCGGCCCGTGCTGGTCCAGCCACCCCGCGACGACGACGTCGTGCTCGTGATCGGTGCGGGCACGATCGGCGCGCTGACCGTCGTCGCACTGCGGCGCATCGGGTGGCGGGGTCCGATCGCGGTACTCGGGCGGCACAGCTTCCAGCTCGAGCTAGCCGGCCGCGCCGGCGCCGACGAGTGGTTCCGCAACCGCGACGACGTCTACACTTGGGCGGCATCGCTGCCCGCGGCGTGCACCTACCGGCCGACGCTCGCACCGCGCTTCGTCGAGGGCGGCCCGTCTTTGATCTACGACACGGTCGGCAGCACGCGCACGATCCGCGATGCCCTCGCCCTCGCGCGGGAAGGCGGCCGCGTCGTCATCGTCGGCTCCGCCGCCCGCGTCGCCGCGGACTGGACGCGGATCTGGTATCGCCAGCTGACCGTGGCCGGTATCTTTGCCTATGGTTCCGTGCAATATGGGGAGCGAACCCGGGACATCTACGATGCCGCCCTCGCGTTGCTGCGGACGGACGGCATAAGCGACCTACGCATGGTGACACACGTCTACGATCTGGAGAACTATCGTGCAGCGCTCACAGCCGCCCTCGACAAGAACGGCCACCGCTCCATCAA
>JBOHRM010000515.1:0-2160 GCA_050732715.1 Longimicrobiales bacterium | reverse complement strand
GAACGGCGGCACGCTCGGCATTGTCGAGAAGGTCGCACCGTACGCGAAGACCCAACGGCGCGGCAAAGTGGGCGCATGGCTGGCCGGCCTCGCGATCTTCTTCGACGACTACGCCAACACGCTCATCGTCGGGAACACCATGAGGCCGATCACGGACCGGCTGAAGATCTCCCGCGAGAAGCTGGCGTACATCGTGGACTCGACGGCCGCGCCGGTGGCCGCGCTCGTGCCGATCTCGACATGGGTGGGCTACGAGATCGGCTTGATCGGCGATGGCCTGCGCATCGCGGCCGAGCAACAGGCGGCGAACCCCGCCGCGGCCGCGGAGCTGGCGGCCGCGAGCCCGTTCGCCGTGTTCATCCACACGATCCCGTACCTCTTCTATCCGCTGCTGGCGCTGGCGCTCGTGTTCCTGACGTCCGCGATGAACCGTGACTTCGGACCGATGGCGCAGGCGGAGCGGAGGGCGGCGCGGGGCGAAGGGCTCTGGCGCGACGGCGCGATGCTCGCGACGGATACGTCCGGCCATGCGATGGATGCGAAGGAAGGCGCGCCGCACCAGTGGTGGAACGCCGGCCTTCCCGTCATCACCGTGATCCTCGTGGTGGTCATCGGGCTCTACACAACGGGCCGCGCGGCAGCCGGCCCGGACGCCAACCTCATGGACGTGTTCGGTGAAGCCGATCCGTTCGCGACACTCTTGTGGGGCTCGCTCGCGGGCAGCCTCGTGAGCATACTGCTCTCCGTCGGCCAACGCATCCTCACACTCTCGGAAACGATGCAGGCGTGGCTGTCCGGCATTCGCGCGATGATGATCGCGATGATCATCCTCATTCTCGCGTGGTCGCTCGGAGCTGTGACCGAGACGCTCGGCACCGCCGAATACCT
Organism: Longimicrobiales bacterium; assembly: GCA_050732715.1. Classification (GTDB taxonomy): domain Bacteria; phylum Gemmatimonadota; class Gemmatimonadetes; order Longimicrobiales; family RSA9; genus JBOHRM01. The sequence continues at coordinate 1,272 of JBOHRM010000515.1, read as the reverse complement.
CGCCCAGGTGCTCAACGACAGGCTGCCGCTCCAGATCCTGCCCGTCATGGTCTTCATCACCGCGGCGTTGATCTCATTCTCGACCGGAACCTCATGGGCGACGATGGCGATCCTGCTGCCGCTCGTCATCCCGCTCACCGTCTCGCTCGGCGGCGGCGGCGAATTCGGAGGTGGGGACCACTACACCGTGCTGCTCGGCACCATCAGCTCCGTGCTGGCCGGATCGATCTTCGGCGACCACTGCTCACCGATCTCCGACACCACTGTCCTTTCCTCGATGGGCGCAGCGTGCGACCACGTCGACCACGTGCGCACACAGCTGCCCTACGCCCTAGTCGTCGCGGTGCTCGGTATGCTGGTCGGCGACATCCCGACCGCCTACGGCCTGCCGAACTGGATCTCGCTCACGGCCGGCGTCCTCGTTCTCGCTCTGATCCTCCGCTTCTGGGGCGTCCGCGTCCAGGAGCCGGATCTCCGCCTGAGCCGCGTCAGCTCCCCACCCCCCCAACACGCGCAGTCCGAAACCCGGAGCTGAGCTCGGCGAAGCCGTTTGGCTCGTGAGGAATCTTGGGAGCCCCGAAAACGCTGAACCCGCATCCGAGGGCGACGGTCGTCGACGAAGGTCAGGGGCGAGTGGAGTGGGGGAGTCAACCCGCAACCGCAACCCCGGAACCCGGAACCGGAACCCGGAACCCGAGCGCGCAGCGCGCGCGAGCCTTGCTGGAGCCGACGCCGCGGCGCACATTGACTCTCCCCGGTGCCCACAGCCGCCCGCCGGTCTCGTATCGAGCCGCGGAGCCGAGCCACACGAGCATCTTCGAAGTGAGGGAGAGTCTACGCGCATGCGGAACCACGGGCTCGTGATCGATTTCCACAACCACTTCTATCCCACGACGTATCTCGACGATGTCCGCGCCGGTCCGTCGAACGTTCGGTTCACCCTCGACACGGACGGCAATCCGGTGCTGCACTACCCTGGCGACTACAACGTGGTCGTACCCGGCCATCGCGACATCACCCACCGCACATCGACGCTCGAGGAGCACGGCGTCGACTGCCAGGTCTTGACGTTCACATCACCCGGGACGCACGTCGAGCCACCAGACCGCGCCGTCCAGCTCGCGCGCAGCGTCAACGATGCGTTCGCCGAGATCGTCGCCGCACATGCGGGCCGCTTCACCGCGCTCGCGACGCTGCCGCTCAACGCGCCGCAGGCCGCGGCGCTCGAGCTCGAGCGCGCCATGACCGAGCTGCACATGCCCGGCGCCATGG
>JBOHRM010000514.1:0-10317 GCA_050732715.1 Longimicrobiales bacterium | reverse complement strand
GTCATGAACCGCATGGTCTCGCACCTCTTCGCGCGCGGCGACGATCCGTCAGGGCCCATCCCGCTCGAGATCGAGTACTTCCACCGGTACTTCGACATCGACAGCATGTTCCTCTATCTCCACCCGTCCTGGTGGAAGCCGCGCTACTCCCCGGTGGCCACGGGGCTCGAGCGTCCCGCGTACGAGATCACCGCGGAGTCGGATCCGGCACCGCTCGGCAGCTCGCTCGGCTGGATGCTGCAGCTCGATGGCGACGATCGCCGGAACGAGTTCCTCAACAGCCCATGGATTCGTGTGTGCCTGCCCATTCGTCCGGCCCAGGAGCGTGATGCCATCGCCTGGCTGGCACGGCACATCGAAGGGGAGGTGGGCTACGATCCGAACGAGCCTCCGCTCAAGGACCTGCTCGAGAGCGTCGAGAGCGTGCGCAGCGCCGAGGTGGACCTCGGCGTGAACGGTCCGGAGTACGTGACCGTCGATTCCACGCCCGGCGCGCCCACGGAGCCGCTGACGCCTGAGGCCGTGTATCCGATCGTGGACCAGTTCGATGTCACGGTGCCGACCGACGGCTTCGTGTACGACGAGCTGAAGGTCGTGATCCCGTGAGCTTTCTTCGGCCGTCGAAGCGGACACATGACGGCAACGAGCTGCGGCCGCTCGTCGACGGCGACCGAACGTACAGCGAGCTGCTTGCGGCCATCCGTGCCGCGAAGCGATTCGTCTACATAGCGACCTGGGGCTTCGATCCCGATCTAGAGCTGACGCGCACCGGCTCGGGAGACCCCGTCCTGCGCGAGATCCTGCTCGAGCGCGCGAAGGCGGGACTCGAGGTGAAGGTGCTCGTCTGGGATTTCCTCAGCCTCGGGCACCCGCTCGGCACCCTCGGCGATCTCTTCCGTACCGACATCAACGCGTTCAAGCGCGAGTTGGCCGACGCGGGTGCCGCGGCGAAAAAGGGGACGTCGCTGTTCCTGACGAAGAACCCGGCGCGGCTCGGCAACCGGCGCTTTGCGACGGCGAGCGACCATCAGAAGTTCTGGGTCGTCGACGAGGCGGGAAAGTCGCCGATGGGATTTCTCGGCGGCCTGAATCTGAGCCAGCACGAGTGGGACACGACCGAGCATCGGCCCGGCGACCGGCGCCGGACCAGCCCCGGCATCAACCGGCAGGGACTCGAGCTGCAGGACGCGCTGAAGGATCCGGTCAGGAAGTTCTTCGTGCGCGGACGCGTCGAGCAGGTGCTGAACGACAAGTTCAAGCTGTCGCAGTTCATCGCTTCGCTGAACCTTCCGCAGGCGCAGAAGGATCTGCTGAAGAACCAGGTGATCGATCTCGCGATCGAGCACCTGAAACGCCAGAAGCCGCTCGCGCCGCGGCACGACATCATGAGCCGTGTGCGCGGGCCCGCCGCCGCGGAGTTGCTCGAGGAGTTCCGCGTTCGCTGGCGGCTCGGTGGAACTGGAAAGCTGGAAGAGAAGGCGGGTCGCATTGCGTCGCCCGCAGGAGCGAAGACGCGCGTGCAGATTGCCCACACAGCGTACTATCCCGGTCCCGGCGGACAGACGGACGTCTGGAAAGCCTACCTGCACGCGCTGAAGCAGGCCCAGCGCTACATCTACATCGAGAATCAGTACTTCACATCGTTCAGCGTGCGGAACGTGATCTTGGAGCGCGTGCAACGGCGCCCCAATCTGCAGGTCGTCATTCTGCTGCCCCGGAAGGCCGAGGAGTTCTTCATCGGACCGGCCATTGCGCTGCGGCAGGGCGGGCTGGTCCGGTCGATCGAGGCCGCCGCCCGGAAGCGGACTCCGCGCGAGGCGCGCGTGCACACCTTCGGTCTGACGGCCTGGAACGGCACCACGAACGAGTACGAGGACATCTACATCCACGCGAAGGTCGCGCTCATCGACGACGAGTGGATGACGATTGGGTCGGCGAACACCGGTCCTCGCAGCTTGCAGTACGACACCGAGCTGAACGCGTTCACCAACGACATCAGGCAAGTGATTGCCTTCCGCCGGCAGCTGTGGAGCGAGCACCTCGAGATCTCGAAAGACGACAACCTGTTCAAGGATCCGCTGCGGGCGATCAGGCGGATGGTGGAGACGGCGAACGCGAACGCGAAGAAGAAGTCAGGGAACCTGAACGGCCGCCTCGTGCCGATGACCTTCGACGTGCCGCCCTTCTGGATGCGGCCGCTCTATGAGGCAATTGCTAACGAGTTCTTCTGACGCGCGGGCGCACGCGGTGGCGCTGCTCGAACCTTCTTCTGGCCCGCGTACCACCCGTGGTACATTCCGTCAACACTTCGACGACGGTGATTCGGGATCGGAGTCGTCGCTTGCGAGAAAGTCCGCGAGCTGCCGCACCTCTTCGAGCAGCGCCTCGAGGTTCTGCGTCAGGCGACGGCGTTCTTCGGCGCTGAGCGCCTCGGTACTGCCGAATGCCGCGAACGAGCGCTCGAGCGCGACGAGCGCGGCTTCCAGCCGGGCGACGACATCGAGTCCTTCTCACGGTTCAGGAGTCGCCACGTCACACGGAGCCCGCGAAGCGATCAGCGGAGACCGATGGAGACGCCGATCACGTACGTCACGAGGTCGGCGTGGCGGAGCGGCTCTACTTGATGGGGGTCCTGCGTAAGGAAGAGGGACGCGTGCTGTGGGTGTTCCCGCGGGTCGTGTATCCGACGGCGAACCCGGGGCCCGAGCGCCGGCTGGTGGACGACCTGCGCACTGCGGTGGCGGAAGACGGAGAAGTTGACTCGCGCATCGCGATACTCGTCGCGTTGACGCGCAGCTCCGGCATCCTCGGAAACGTGGTAGGCAAGAAGCTGGTGAAGAGCCGGAAGGCTCGCGTCGAAGCGCTGGCGAGCATGCACGATGTCGGCGGTGCGACGAAAGCGGCGATCGAGGCCGCGGCGGCGGCGATGGCCGCGGTGGTCGCGGCGACCGCGGCCGTGAGCGCGGCCGCCAGCTCGTAGAGCGGCCCGATCTCACGCGCGTTCTACATCGACCCAGACCGCCCGCCGTCGCCGCCTGAAGCCCGCTCCCCCTTGCCCTCTCCTCCAACCCGGGGAGAGGGTATGCGCCTATCAGAAATACATCAGTAGAACTCCTACGCGAAGAACAGTAGGATATCGTCCGCCGTCATGCTCAGGGCGGTATGACAATTGCCTCGCGCATCGCTCGCCGTTCTGGCACCGTCTGCAGCGAGGCGATTCTCTGATGTCCCGCGACAATCGACACGGGACCGCCCGTGATAGGACCTCCGCACAGCCTTCCCGCATCGACGGTCGAGGGAACGTGGACGGTCGGACCCGCCTGCTCCGGCCTGGCACTATCTTCGGTTGCGCTTGGGTGATACTCGCGGTGGGGTGCGCCGATGTCCCGACCGGGACTGCGCTAAATGAGGAGCCCGCAGATGAGCCCGACGCAACGGCCGGCGTACGGGCATCGCTGCACTGCTCCGTCGACGTGGCCGAGACGACCTTTTCGTGCGCAGGATCGTCCTCCTCGAGCGAAGCCGAAAGCGAGCTGAGCGGGCTCGTGGCAGCGCAGATCATCGTCGGCAACCAGAACCGCTATGTGCGGCTGACATCGTCGAACGTGATGGCGGTCGGAGACTTTCTTCAGGCGGACGTGACAGTTCAGAACCTCCTCCAGCAGCCGCTTGCAACGCAGGACGGCACGAATCTCGACCCGGACGGCGTAAGGGTGTTCTTCCAGGACGGCCCGACGAACGGCGTCGAGGTGGCCAACGCGGACCGTACGGGTACGTTCACGTCAACGGGCCAGCCGTTCTTCCAGTACGACCAGATTCTCGAGCCGAGTCAGACCTCGAGCGTGAGGGGCTGGGAGTTCACGCTGAACGGCGCGTCCACGTTCAACTTCGACGTGTTCGTCACGGCGGAGGTGCCGGACGACAACGCGTTTGCCTTCTCGTTGGGCGATGTTTCGAGCGGCGGTAATCATTCGTGCGGCCTGGACAACGCGGGAAACGCGTACTGCTGGGGCGACAACAGCTTCGGCCAGCTCGGCGACGGCACGAACCAGCAAAGACGGATTCCCACGCCTGTGGCCGGCGGGCTGACCTTTTCGACCATCACCACCGGCGCTCAGCACACGTGCGCCGCGGTCGAAGGGGGGACCGCTTATTGTTGGGGAAACAACTCCAGCGGCCAGCTCGGTGATGGCAGCACGACGGATCGTTCCACTGCCACGGAGGTCTCCGGCGGACAGGCGTTCGACATCATCACGGCGGGCGGCGACCATACGTGCGGCCTGGACGGAGCGGACGCGTTCTGCTGGGGAGGCAACAGCAACGGCCAGATCGGCAATGGCACGACCATCAACAGCCCCACTCCCACGCCCGTTACCGGCAGTACGATGTTCCGTGCAATCAGCGCCGGCGTCTTCCACACGTGTGCCGTGGACGCGGAATCCAACGCGTTCTGCTGGGGTCAGAACAGCGACGGCCAGATCGGCAATGGCACGACGACCGATGAACCGGCGCCCGTTTCCATTCAATTCGGCGATGCCAGCTTCGACCAGATCGCAGCCGGCGAGCTCCACACGTGCGCGGTGACCAACGTCGGCGCTGTCTGCTGGGGAGGCAACGCCTCCGGCCAGCTCGGCGATGGCACGAACCAGCAGAGGCTGATCCCTACGCCTGTCGTCCGCGGGCTGGACTTCGTCGCGGTCACGACCGGCAACCGACACACGTGTGGCCTGCTTGGCCCGGACGATGGGCTGCCAACCGCCTTCTGCTGGGGAGAGAACTTCGTCGGCCAGCTCGGCGATGGCTCGAACCAGAATCGCAATGTTCCCACCGCGGTAGCCGGCGAAATCCCCTTCAGTGCCGTCGACGGCGGTTTGGCCCAGACGTGCGGCTTCTCGGGCATGATGGGCGGCATCGGCCACTGCTGGGGAGACAACCTATCGGGTCAGCTCGGAGATGGGACATTGCAGAGCGTCGAAGTCCCCGTGTTCATCGCGTCGACGCGCCGACAACCCGGCGGCTGAGTCTCGGGAGAGACTTTTGGATCTTCACGCACTCACGCCTTCTTTAACGTGTTGTCGTCCCGACGATAGCAATGGTTCAGAAGTCGAACTTGGGTGTTGGGCGCAGCGGAAGTGGGAAACTCGGGCGGCGGACGTGCTGCCCGCCGCCACGCCTCGGCGGGTCGTCAGTCGACTTCCGCCGTCCCTGCCTCGCTTCCATTCTCAATGAACACGACCGACTTGTAGGGCCCCTTCGGTACCGAAAGAATCATCGGCACGGCAAACGAGCCGGTGCCGGGCGGGGGCCTTGTGGTGGTATCGTAGTCCACTGTGAGTGTCCCGCCGGCCGCCGTAACCTTCTTGACGTGGTAGTTCAGATATTCCTTGCCGCGATGGATGACCGCCACCACCATGAGCGAGTCAAAGGCGTTCTCCGGCAGTTGCTCTTTTTTCGCCTCGACAGGAGGTAGAGGTACCGTCCCGAAGATTTCATCGAAATCCTCTTGATCGGTGAAGGCGAGAAGGGACACATCGCCGCTCAACCCGGACTTGTTGGACTCGAAGTAGCCCGAATACTCCGTGTACTTGACTGGCTCGCCCTCCGCGTGATCCTGGGCGAGCGCGTGATCGGTGACAGTGACCACTGGGAGTATAAGCAGCATGAACAGCCTGATCGCACGATTCATTTCTTGTCGTTCCTTCAGTCCATGTCTTTGGAATTGCAATGTCGTCGGATTCCAAACCTCTCAAGTTCGGGGCCAGCAGGGTGGGCCGCAGCCGAAAAATGTGTGTGTCTACGTAGAACGGCTGTTCGCCTCGCCCGCATCAAGGACGTGGCGGGGTCCGGCATTTCTCTGTGTGGGAGATGCTCGATGCGGTGACAATGGCGCGGGCTCTGCACTCAGTCCACTTGGCCGAAGCTGAATCGGCACGATCACCGAATCAGGAAGGAACCGATGCGATATTTTGTCATTGGCGTCGCCCTGCTCAGCGCTGCATTCACTCTGGCGGCGCGGGAGCCGACCGAGATGCTCGAAACGAAGATGCGCGACGGACGCCTGGTGATCGTCTCGGACGGCCCGAAGGAAGCGGCGTCGGTCGGGAGCTATGTCGTACACGTGTACGGGGCGTCGAACCCCCAGTCCCCCACGGACGACTACGTCGCCGGCATCGTCATGCCGCGCGATGGCTCGTTGCTCCGCCTCGAGGTCGCGGACATCGGCGGCGGTGGCTCGGAGGAGCTCGTCGTCATCACTGAGACCGCGGGGAGCGGCAGCTATCTTTGGGCCGATGCGTTTCGCCTGAGCGGCGACCATATCGCCCACATCGCGTCCGTGCACGACGTTGCTCCGAGCACCGACCTCATAGCCGCGCTGCGGGAACGCGCGGGGATCGATAGGTCGACGTGAGGCCGTACCGATAGCGGCACGAGCGCGCGGCGAGGATACGCCGCGCCCGTTCACCCTTGCGCGGCAACATTCCTTGATGTTGGAAGACGCGATCAACCCTTGCGTTCAGCCTTGACGTGACGCATAGACCAGACTAGACTTGGTCTTATGAAAACCGTAAACATTCAGGAAGCAAAAACCCATCTCTCGCGACTGGTCGAAGAGGTCGCGAAGGGAGAGGTTGTCATCATCGCGAAGGCGGGCAAGCCGATGGTTCGGCTCGTGCCCGTCTCCTCGCTTGCCGGACCTCGCCCATTAGGACTCCTCGCAGGGCAGGTTCGAGAGGTCGAGGGCTGGTGGACGCCGGATCCCGAGTTGGAAGCCTTGTTCTACGGCGAAGACGAGGGCGACGTAACGGATGGCGGTGTCCGCCGTGCACGCAAGTCCGCGTGAACCTGCTGCTGGATGCGCACGCCCTCCTCTGGGCGTTGCACGATCCCCGCAAGCTGCGGCCTGAGGCGGCGGAGGTGATCCAGGATCCCGACCGTGCCGTTCTCTACAGCTCCGCGTCAGTCTGGGAGCTCGAGCTCAAGGCGGCAGTAGGCAAGCTCGAGCTTCCGGATAGCTGGTTGGATGCCGCAGAAGCGTCGGGTTTTCTGGAGCTTCCCGTCAAAGCCGCTGAGGCCCGTGACAGTACCCGACTGCCGTGGCTTCACCGCGACCCATTCGACCGCGTCATCGTGGCGCAAGCGCTGGAACACGGCCTGCGCATCGCGACGCGCGACCCGATCATTCCGAAGTACGGCGTGCCCGTGCTACCCGTCTGAAGCCTCCCGATCGTTCGCAAGGAAGTCCGCAAGCTGGCGTACCTGTTCGAGCAAGGCCTCCATATTGTGGGTCAGGCGACGATGTTCTTCTGAGCTCAGCGCCGCGGGGACGTCGGGGGCTTCGTCGAACGCCGCGAACGAGCGTTCGAGGGGCGCGGCCGGCTCTCGGTACATCAATGTGCCGGTCATGGTCAGTGCGGGCGGCTCAAACAACACCGAGCTCCAAATGCCTCACCGGCAGCTACACGCTCGCACCGCCGCAGCCCAGCGACCATACCCGACGATGAGCACACCGATCCGGGGTAACGCAGCACGCTGGAATCTGGTCCCACTGAGTACCGGCTTCGGATCGGGAGGTGGCAGGATTCCTGCACCTTTGATTCTTCGCAGAAAGGAGGATCTCATGGATATACGGAAAGCTTCGTTCTTCGTCGGGGCTATGCTCTTGGTCGGCTCGACCGCGGGTTGGATCGGCGCCCCGCAACGAATGGCCGAACTGGTCATCCGAGGTAATGGCGTTTGCGACACGGACGGGACGTACACGCTGAACTGGGTGGTGATCAACCCGGAATCGAACACCGAGGTCACCATCGCGTCGGCCGCCGAGTCGGGCGCGCACAAGGGCGGGGAGATCTACCTCGATCCGACCAACCTGAAGGGCGGTGAGAGCGCCACAGCTTCGGACTCCGATATTCCCGGCACCACAAAGGGCGCCGTGACGTTGACAGTCCACTACGTCTTCAACGATACCGGCGGCGAAGCCCAATCGAACGGTAGCATCTCACTCGACGGTACCTGCAAGAAGTAAGACGGCAGCCGCCCTACGTGAGTGGGCGACCAGAGCCGTAGGCGAGTCGGAGATGTTACCACTCCCGAGCGGGTCGGCCTTCACGGGTCGGCCCGCTTTTGCACCCTGTCGTTTGGTTCGTAATCAGGCCGAGGTTCGTCAGATCGTTCAGAGGTCGGTCAACGCAGCTCGCCCCGTGACGACGGCCGCGGCGGCGATGGCCGCGGTGGTCGCGGCGACCGCTGCCACGACAGCGGTCACCAGTTCCTAAGGTCGGCGCCCGGCGCAAGACGGGGCGAGCAGGTCGCCGCCGTTATCGACGCTCGGTTTCTTGATCGAGCAGATCGACGTACTGGCGAGGCGAAATGACTGCGACCGAATGCGAGCCGCGGGTCGGGACATAGTGTGAGGTGTTGCCGGTGACGAGATAGTCCGCGGTACCCGCCACTGCGACTTCGAGGAACGGCAGGTCCGTTGGATCCGGCAACATGACGCCCGGCAGATGGGATCTCGCAGCTGCGTGCCCGCTCAACCGAACGTTCTCCATGATCGCCGCAATGACCGCATCGTTGAAGCGGAACCGCGGTCGATACAACACAGTCTCGTATTCCGCCAGGATCCGCGTGTCGTAGAGCGGAACGAGAGCACCGTCGTTTAGAAGATCAACGATTCGCCCCGGAGGACCGAGGCGCGACAGATTCCCCGACACCAAGACGTTGGTGTCCAGCACTAGCCGATGCATGCTTGGTCGTCGCCGCGCTAGACGCGAACACTATCCTTCATCCACGCCGTCACGTAGCGTCCGCCGAGCCTCGCTGATCTCCTGGTTGATCTCGTCCAGCGTCAGGCGATCCGTGCCGCGTTCCAGGCTGATCCGCCGAGCGGCCTCCGTTCCCTGTTGGGCCCGCACGCGGGTCGCCAGCTTCACGATCGTCTCGAGATCGCCGTCCGGAACGCTCAAAACGACCGCCCTCGGGACCCCATTGACCGCCAGCACCACCGCCCGCTCCCGCTTCAGTGTTTTCCAGAAGCGACCCGGCGTGTTTCGCAAGTCGCGCATCGAGAGCATTCGCAGCATCTTTGATCCTCCGTGGCGTGCTACAATACTTCTACAATAACGCTACGCTATCGCGTCGTCAATCCGTCGATTCGGGAGAAAATCATCCGCTTGTATGTATAGACCGGAAGACCGTGAGCCAACGCTATGGCGGCTATCACCGCGTCGTAGCTTCGGAATCGTCGCTGTCGAGAAAGTCCGCGAGCTGACGCACCTCCTCGAGCAGCGCCTCGAGGTTCTGCGTCAGGCGACGGCGCTCTTCGCCGCTCAACGCCTCGGTATTGCCGAACGCGGCGACCGAGCGCTCGAGCGCGATGAGCGAGGCTTCCAGCCGGGCCGCGACATCGAGTCCTTCCCGCGGTTCAGGAGTCGACACGTCGCGCTGGGCCCGCAATCCGATCAGCGGATGCCGATCGAGACGCCGATCACGTACGTCACGAGGTCGGCGTCGCTTCGTTGGGGCATCAGCATGATCGAGCCGTCGGGGTGATCGATGATGTCGCCTTGGCGCAGGTACTCGACGCTGCCGTTCGTGTTGTAGCGGGCGCCGGCGTCGATGAACACGGGCACGCGCGCCATGCTCACGGGGACGCGCAGCCCGGCGCCGGCCTGCCAGGCGAACGTGACGTCGTCGAAATTCGTGGTGTTGAACTCATCATCGTTGTCGTCGACGCCGGCCACGGACGAGCTCGTCGAGAAATAGGAGAACCCGATCGATGCATTGGCGTACGGCTGGACAGCCCCGCTAGGCAGGGCGATCTGCGGGCCGATGCTCGCGAAGGCGATGTCGTTCGTGGTGGTGAGGTCCACCTCGATGCGGCAGCCCACGGCGGTGCTGAGGCAGACGCGGTCCCGCTCGCGGCCGTAGTTGACGAACCCGCCGTCCACGCGCACGCCGAGCGCGCCGCTGCGGTCGAGGTTCCAGACGAAATGCCCGCCGGCGCCGAAACCCCAGTCGATGAAATCGCCGAATTCGCCGACCGGCTGCGCGGCGATCAAGCCGCCGCCGGCATACCCCCGAATCGGACCCGGCGCCTCCTGCGCGGTCGCGGCGCCGGCCGCCACGAGAACTGCGATGATGCTCAGTGCAATCGATTTGGACACGCTATCCTCCACCGAAACCGCTGCGTGTGTTACTCGCGAGCGGGCTCGGCGGTTCGCGGCGGCGTCCCGCTCACCCCCATCCCCGCGCCCCCGCGGGGGCGAGGGGACCCGATGCGCGCCATGTCACGGGCGAGCAGGCGGTCCTCTTCGTGCT
>JBOHRM010000513.1:0-1750 GCA_050732715.1 Longimicrobiales bacterium | reverse complement strand
GTTCGGCGGGGTGCGCGGACCTCGACGAGGAGATCGTGACCGGGGTGACGGGCGAGTTCTTCGGCACGCCCGAGGGGGCGGATGCTGCGATCACCGGAACCTACGCTCGCCTGCGCAACTGGTATGGCCAGCAGCGCGAGACCACGATGCTGATGAGCGGCACGGACACCTGGGACAAGGGCGGCGAGGCCGGCAACGACGCGCCGTTCAACGACTACACGTCCGCCCTGGCGCCGATCATGAACATCACGATGCTCCGGGACCAATGGCAGAACCTCTATGAGGCGGTGAACGCCGCCAACACGGCGATCAAGTTCATCGGCGAATCCACGGCGATTCCGGAGGAGAACAAGAGCGTGCGGCTCGGTGAAGCACGTTTCCTCCGTGCCATGTTCTACTTCACGCTCGTCCGGACGTGGGGTGATGTGCACCTCACGCTCGAGCCCACGGAAGGCGTGGTCATCGAAGCCAGCCGCACGCCGATCGCGCAGATCTACGGCGAAGCGATTATCCCGGACCTCGAGATCGCGATCGCGAATCTGCCGCTCACGCAGCCGCAGTTCGGCCGCGCCACCGGAGGCGCCGCGCAGACGTTGCTTGCGGAGGTCTACCTGACGCGTGCGGACGCGGGTGACTTCGACCGTGCGGTCGAGCTGACGACGGAGGTCATCAACTCAGGCATGTACGCGTTGGACCCCAGCTTCGAGAACCTGTTCTGCGGGCCCACCATACCGGACGCCTGCGAGTTCGTTCCAGCGAACGAGACGAACCCGGAGTTCATCTTCTCCGTCCAGTTCACTCGTGACGGCGTGGTCGACCTGTTCGGGAACACGCTGGAAATGTATTACGTCATGGCGTACGACCAGCAGGCTCATGTGAAGGAAGGGATGCCCGCGCTCGGGCGTACGCTCGAATACGGGCGGCCGCTGCGCCGTGTGCGCCCAACCGACCATCTGATCAATCTCTTCAACCGGGAAACCGACAGCCGCTACGAGGACTCCTTCCAGACGTTCTGGCGGTATCCGAGCGGCGACACGGCGATCTACATGCCGGGCACGGATGACATCGATCCCGCGTTGCAGAGCCGGCCGTATGCGGTGTGGGGACAGGGCGAATACACCAATGTCCTTTTCCCGACGTTGAAGAAGTGGCTCGATGACAAGCGGGCCGAGCCGAACCAGTGGGGTGGGCAGCGGGATCGGCAAGTATGGCGGCTCGCGGAAGTGTACCTGATGCGTGCGGAGGCGAACATCCGTGCCGGCCGCGTCGAAGCGGCGATCCCCGACCTCAACGTCATTCGCCAGCGCGCGGCGAAGCCGGGGATGGACAACGAGCTCACGGGGGCGGAGCTCGCTGTCCTGAACACCGACCCGATCGACTTCCTGCTCGATGAACGTGAGCGCGAGCTGGCCGGTGAGGAGTTTCGCTTCTTCACCCTGACGCGTATGGGGAGGCTGGTCGACCGGGTGCAGCGGTTCAACCCGAACGGCGGTCCGAACGTGCAGGAGCATCATGCGCGCCGGCCGATCCCCCAGGAACAGATCGACCGCACGGCGGGTGGCGCGGCGGCGTTCCCGCAGAACGCCGGATATTGAGACACGTTTGATTCATCGAGCAAGCACGCGAGCGGTGCTGATTCGGGGGGATGGGGGAGCCTGATGTCCATGAACCGAAGGGACTTCGTCCAGGCTGGCCTCACTGCCGGCGCCGCGGCCTTCGCGGGCGCGGCGAGCGCTGCGGCGTTGCCCGG
>JBOHRM010000512.1:0-2544 GCA_050732715.1 Longimicrobiales bacterium | reverse complement strand
CGCGCGGCGGGACATCCTCGCCGTGCCTGACCTCGTCGAGCAATTCCTCGATCCGCTTCGCGTGCTCGAGCGCGGCATCCCACTCGAAGCTCAACTCGGGCACGCGCCGGATGCGGAGCCGGCGGCCGAGCTCGCCGCGAATCCAGCCCGCCGCCGCGCGCAGACCGTCGAGCGACTCGCGACGTTCTTCCACGGTTCCGATGCCCGTGACGAACACGCGCGCCTGATGGAGGTCGGGCGCCGTTCGCACCTCCGTGATGGTCACGCGCCCGATGCGCGGGTCGCGAACTCCAGTGTGGACCACGTCGGTCAGCTCGCGCTTCAGCTGTTCGTTGACTCGTTCGACGCGCCGGCTCGCCATGATCCCAACCAACGAATTGAATCGCCGAGTCCGCAGAGGTGGCGGCGGAGGACGCCGAGGCGGAGGAGATTTCGCGATCCACGCTCTGCGGCTCTCCGTTGTTCTCGGCGGTCTCTGCGATTGAATCTGTTCGAGGTTTGCCCCACGGCGAGCTCAGACGAAGTAACGCTGCACGCGAATCACGCGCGCTCGAGCCTCCGCGTTCACCAGCTGGTCCGCCCGCTGCAAGACCGACTCGGCGTGGCGCCGCTCGGACGAGACCGCGCACGCCGTCAGCTCGGCGCGCTGCCACAGCTCGACGTACGCCGTTTCGGCGACGGACACGTTGAACCGGTCGTGCAGTCGGTCCTTGAGGCTCTTCAGGACCCTACGCTTATCCTTCAACGACTGGCAGCCGGGGATCTCGAGCTCCCAGCCGACCACGCCGATCACCACGGGAACAGATAATGATGAATGATGAGTGCGAAATGATGAATCCGCTGTGCCCCGCCACATTCATCATTCATCATTCATCATTCATCATTTTCCGTTCTAACTGCCTGCCTCGGCCACGCCCGCCAACGTGCGCGCAACGGATTCGACGCGATAGCACTCGATCCGGTCCCCGACCTTGAGGTCGTTGTACCCCGAGATGTTCAGGCCGCACTCGAAGCCTTCGCGAACCTCACGGACGTCATCCTTGAACCGTTTCAGGCTGCCGATCTCGCCCACGTAGACGGACACACCATCGCGTACGACGCGCGCACGCGCACGCCGATCGATCACGCCCTCCGTCACGTAGCAGCCAGCAATGGTGCCGACGCGCGGGACCCTGAAGAGCTGCCGCACTTCGGCCTCGCCGAGCACGACCTCCTTCTCTTCCGGTTGCAGCATCCCCTCGAGCGCGGCGCGCACGTCCTCGACCGCCTCGTAGATGATGCTGTACAAGCGGATGTCGACATCTTCCCGCGCCGCCACGGCCCGCGCGTTCGCGTCGGGCCGCACGTGGAAGCCGATGATGATCGCGCCGGACGTCGACGCGAGGAGCACGTCCGACTCGTTGATCGCGCCGACGCCGCGATGGATGACCTCGATCTCGACCTCGCGCGTGGACAGCTGCGCGAGCGCGTCCGTCAGCGCTTGCACGGAGCCGTCGACGTCGCCCTTGATGATCAGGTTGAGAACCGCCTGCTCGCCTTGCGCCAGCAGCCGCGCGATGTCAGTCAACTTGACGCCGCGCGCCTTGATGCGCAGCTGCTTCTCGCGATCGAGTCGTTGGCGCGTCTGCGCGATCTCGCTCGCGCGTTCGGCGTCCATTGCCACGAGCATGTCACCAGCCTGGGGCACGCCCGCGATGCCTAGCACCACCACCGGCGTGCCGGGCGCCGCCTGCTGGACCGCGTGGCCACGCTCGTCGAGCAGGGCACGCACGCGGCCGTCGTAGTGACCACATACGAACGAATCGCCGATGCGCAGTGTGCCGTTCGTGACGAGCACGGTCGCGACCGGCCCCTTGCCGACGTCGAGCTGCGCTTCGACGACGGTGCCTACGGCCGCGCGGTTTGGATTCGCCTTCCGGTCCATCAGCTCGGCTTGGAGCAGCACCTTGTCGAGCAAGTCGTCGATACCCTGGCCGGTTTTCGCGCTGACCGCCGCGGCCAGCACGTCGCCGCCAAACTCCTCGACCACGACCCCGTGCTGGAGCAGGTCCTGCTGGATGCGCTGCGCGTTTGCGCCCGGGACGTCCATCTTGTTGATCGCCACGATCATCGGCACACCCGCGTTGCGGGCGTGGCTGATCGCCTCGATGGTCTGCGGCATGACCGAGTCATTCGCGGCGACGACGAGAATCACGATGTCCGTTAGCTCGGCGCCGCGCGCGCGCATCGCCGTGAACGCGGCGTGGCCCGGCGTGTCGAGGAACGTGATCGATCGGTCCTCGGGCAGCTCGACGTGGTACGCGCCGATGTGCTGCGTGATGCCGCCCGACTCGCCCGCGATCACGTTGGTCTTGCGGACATAGTCGAGCAGCGAGGTCTTGCCGTGGTCTACGTGGCCCATGATTGTGACCACAGGCGGCCGTGCCAGCTGATCCTCCGGGCTGTCGGCCGCTTCGGTATCGGTGATCAGCCCCGCGCCGTATTCGGCCTCGCGGACCGCGCGGAAGCCGAACTCCTCGAGCAGCAGCTCGATCTGGTCGAAGT
>JBOHRM010000511.1:0-6134 GCA_050732715.1 Longimicrobiales bacterium | reverse complement strand
CGGGCGCGGTTTGGGCCATCACGTAGCTCATTTCCGGCATCTCTGTGAGCTGCCAATCGAACGCGTCGGTGTAGAACTTCATCGCGCGTTGCTTGTCTTCGAACGGGATCTCGAAATGTACCACGGCGGCCATGGGATCCTCCTCCTCTGGGGTGATCAGGACAACCTACCAACGCTCCGGGGCACGAGCAATCCATGGCTCCCGGCCGTCGCTCCGCGTTCCATGGACGCCTACAGTGGTACGGCCTGCCCCAACCGCGTCAGGAATGCCCTGACGACGCTCTATGCGATGGGTTCGTCGTCATCGTCACCAGGATAGAAGGCGGGCAATATCTACCGCGCCCGTCGGAACGTTGCAAATGCGCCAGTGAACGAGCATGCGACCGCTGATCAGAACACCCATTCGGCGGCCCAGAACCCGATGAACGTTCCGATCGCGTTGCCGAGGGCGCCGATCAGCACCGCGGGCAGAACGAGGTCGCCGCGGCCCAGACTCCGCGCAACGGCCAGCGCGGATGTGCTGCCACCGATGTTTGCCTGCGATGCGACCGACGCCAGGTCCAGGTCCAGGCGCATCAGACGAGCCGCGCCGTACGTGACCACGCCGTGCACGGCGACGACGATCGCGGCGAACGCCAGCAGAACCACGCCGAGTCGACCGAGCCCCGCCAGCTTGACCACATCGCAGTAAGCCCCGATCACGGCAAGGAAGAGGTAGACGGCGAACATTCCGAGGACGCGCGCACCGCGTAATCGCGAAACGGCCGGGACCTGCGCGAGCACGAGCGCAAGCGCGGTGAGAATGACGATCGACGGAATCCCGAGCCCCACCTCGTCCAGCCCGCCGGCGGCACGATCGGACACGTACACGGCCGCGAACCCGAGCGCCAACATGATTCCCAGGTCGATCGGGTGCACGCTCTCCGTATCGTCGTCGATCCCGATGATGAGCTCGCGCGCAGGCGCCGTGGTCGTGTCACTCCGCGCGCGCCAGAGCGGCGCCAA
Source organism: Longimicrobiales bacterium (assembly GCA_050732715.1). Lineage (GTDB taxonomy): Bacteria > Gemmatimonadota > Gemmatimonadetes > Longimicrobiales > RSA9 > JBOHRM01. The sequence goes on along the minus strand of JBOHRM010000511.1, from coordinate 5,129 downwards.
CAGCCTCGGCAGCGTGAGCGTCGCCACCATCCACGCCGTCGTGACCACGTTGTCCACCGCGACCGCGCCGGCGTACAGCAGACCATCGCGAACGACGTCGTAGCTCAACGCCAACGCGTTGAAGTTGATACTGCCGCCGATGTACGTCGCCACGAACATCCCGCCGATCGCGGGATAAAGCGGGCCGATCGTGTGCTCTCCGCCCGTGAGTCGCAACCCGATGACCGCCCCGAGCGCCGTGCCCGCCGCCCCGATCAGGAACAACGTGATGATCGGGAGCCCCGCCTTCAGGATGTCCCGCAAGCGGACGCGCAACACGAGCCAGAAAATCCCGAGCGGCGCGACGTACGCGAAGATGCCGTCGTACACGGGCACCGGCGCCTCCTCCGTCGAACCCGCGGGCAGCAGACCGACGTTCGCCACCACCGCCGTGACCAGGATCACGAGGAGCGCCGTGCCCGCATGCCGCAACACCGTGTGCCGGACGAGCCACTCCGAGGCGACCACGATCCCGCACAGCCACGCCAGGACGTAAAGCGGCGCAGATGTCACCGATCATGCTCCTCGTGAGCGACGACGAGCGATCGTCACAGTCATGAGCCGTCCGCGACCTTCCTTGCTCGAACGTGAACGGCCGACACAGCGGCCACGCGAGGAACGAGCACGTTGGTTCCTCGACGCCCCCGCGCGCAAGCCGTCCCGAAACCCCGGATTCCCCGCATCGCCGCCCGGGCTTGTGCTGGCGTCGTGGCCTGATTAAACTCTGTTTATATCGGCCGGACGGGTCCGGACGGGTAACGTTTGCGCTTGGCGCGAGTGGGCGGTCGGTGGCGGCATCAGCTTCGGTGGAGCATGGGGAACCGAGAGTATCTGGGTGAATTCGAGCAGGTCGTGCTGCTCGCGCTGGCGCGGATGCGTGGACCGGCGTACGGCGCCGAGATTCATCGGGAGATTCTCGAGACGACGGGTCGCGACGTATCGATCCCGGCGGTCTACGTCACGCTGAAGCGGATGGAGCGGAAGGGGCTGGTGGTTTCGGAGGTGACGGAGCCATCGAGCGGGGGGCGTGCGACGCGCAACTATCGGCTGTTGCCCGCGGGCAAGGAAGCGCTGGCGCAGTCGCGTGCGTTGCTCGAGCGGCTCTGGAAGGGGCTCGGAACGGAATGGGCGTGAAGCCGCCGGCCGCTGCACGGATTCTTGTCCGCGTCTTCTCGGATCCGGAGGATCGGGCGTTTCTCATCCGGGATCTCGCCGATCGTTTCGACGATGTGCTCCGGACGGAGGGGCCGCGAGCCGCGAGACGGTGGTACTGGGTCCAGGCGTTGAGCGCGGTGCCGTGGACCATGCGCCAGAGCGGTGATCGGCTTCGGTGGCGGAGCTTCACGGGCGTTGTCGGTGACCTCCGATTTGGCTTTCGCACTCTTTGGCGGAATCCGCTTTACGCAGCGGGTGTGACTGGAACGCTTGGTCTCGGCGTGGGTGCGGCGACGCTCACGTTCGCCGTGGCGTGGCGGGTATGGCTCGCTCCGATGCCCTATCCGGATCCGGACCGCGTAGTTCGGCTTTACGAGCTCGAGCCTGGCGACGCGGCGGCCGAAACATCGCAGGGTGATCCCGAATCGAGACGGCACCGCTTCTCGCCGACGCTGCTCGAGGACTTCAGGGATCACAGGTTCCAGACCATCTCGGTGGTATCTACGGCGTCCGTCGGACAGATCGTATTCCACCGGGATGGGGAAGCGCACGGGGTCTCGAGGGCCACGCTCTCGCCTGGTGGCTTCGGGATTCTGGGCATTGTGCCCATGCTCGGGAGACTGCCGGTCGATTCGCAAACGGAATTGCTTCTGAGCGACGTATTCTGGCGGACGGAGTTCGGCGCGGATCCCAACATCGTGGGCTCCACGTTGCCGGCGGGCGGGCGATCCTTCCGGATCGTCGGCGTCGCCCGGCTACCCGCGGGTTTTCCCGGCGACGTCGACGTCGTTGACGTCACCGACTTCGGCGACACCGAAGACCGAGATTTTCGGTACGTCGAGGCGATTGCGCGGGTCAGGCCAGGACGCTCGGTGGCCGAGGCAGCCGCCGAAGCGAGCGCATTCGTGACGGCCCTTGCCGAGACGCATCCCGAGCATCGCGGATGGGGTGTGGAAGCGATCGTCCTTGCGGAGGACCTTGTGCGTCCGTTCCGCGGCGTGCTCGCCTTGCTGTTGGCCGCCGGCACAATCTTCCTCATCCTCGCCTGCGTCAATGTCATGGGGCTCGTCGCCGCGCGTCGTGTCGAGGGGCGACACGACCGATCGATACGTCTGGCCCTCGGCGCCTCGGAGGGACGCATTTTCCGAGGTTCACTCATCGAGAGCCTCGTGCTGACTTTGTTGGGGTCGACAGCGGGCGTGCTGAGCGCCGCCTGGCTGATCGGTTCGTTCCGAGCAGTCGTACCGTTCTATGTCCCGCGGCTTGCCGAGGCAGACGTAAGCCGGCCGCTAGTGTCCGCTGGCCTGGGTGTCGGCGTCGCAGTGGGCGTGCTTGTCGGCGCCGTCGGATATCTGGTCTCCCGAGGGGCGAAACCCTCTGTGGGCCGGGCACCGGTTTGGCGCGCCGTGGGCTCCGGCGGCAGGGGAGCACTGGTGGTAAGCCAGGTGGCGCTCACGACGCTGTTGACGGCGGGCGGCGCCGCGGTCGTACATCGGGTCGCGACGCTTCAGGCGATCGACCTGGGATTCGAACCGGAAGGCGTATCGACCACCTCGACCTTCATCAGGGATGTTCCCGAGAACAGGAGCCGAGAGCAAGACGCACGGTGGACCTTCTCACGCAAAATCCTCGACCGATTCGAGCAGATGGGTATCTCCGCGGCTACGGCGATCAACACGCCGATGAGTGGAGAGGTGGAGGAATACGACATACCGCAGCTCAGCATCAGAACGGACGACTCGTCGAGAGAAATCGTTTACGACTTTCATCCTGTCTCGCCGAACTATTTCTCCGTCATGGGCATCGCGCTCATCGCCGGCCGCGACTTCAGCCCCGAGGATCATGCATCATCACGCCGCGTCGTGATCGTCAGTGAGGGATTTGCATTTCAGTACCTCGCGAGAGCCGGCAAGAAGAGGGTGGAGAGCATCATCGGGCGCGTTCTCCAACCGCTGTACGGTGATACCACGGGACCGATGGTCGTGGGAGTGGTCGAATCTACACGGCATCGCAGTCCCGAAGCGCCCATCGAGCCGGACATCTACTCGCCGCTCTCCCAGCTGGCCTTCGACCCGGTCACGCTCCTCGTGCGAGGAGAGCCCGAGGAAGTTGGCGATGCGGTAGCCGGCGTTCTTGCCCAGGTCCACCCTGAGCAGAGATGGTCTCCGCTAATCCCCTACACGTCGCACCTGCGCGAGTGGTTCGCGCCGCTGCGGCTGCAGCTGCTCATGATCGGCGTGCTGGGTGCACTCGGCCTCGTGCTCGCGTCGCTGGGACTCTACTCGCTGATGGCGTACCAGGTGGCGACCCGACGCCAGGAGATCGGCATCCGAAAGGCAGTCGGTGCGACCGACGGCCGCCTCGTGTGGGGCGTTCTCGGGAACTCGCTGACGCTGACGACCGTCGGGGCCGTGCTGGGATTGGGAGCGTGGTACCGGCTGCTCCCAGCGACCCGCGAGCTCATCGACGGCATCAGTTCCGGCGGCTACGTCGTGCCGCTAACGGTAGCCCTCATCGTAGGCGGCTCCTGCGTGCTCGCGACGCTCGTTCCGGCCCTCCGCGCCAGTCGTGTCGACCCCGTGGTGACGCTGAAGTCGGAATGAACCACACGCTCCGCGCGCGCATAGCCGAGCCGTAGCGACACGGCGCGGGGCTCGACGTGACACGGCCCGAGGTGCATGTTCCGCATGGGGTCCACACGGAGGGACGCGACCGTGTTGATTCAGCCGCACCGGAATCGTGAAGCGGCGTAATGCCGTCGGCCTGCTCGTCGTCGCTGGGCGTGCGCCGTGGTGGCGATGGCGGCGACCGGCGTAGGGCTGCTCCGTCCGCCGGCCAGCCTCGACGGCGGATGGGCGCTGGCCGTCCGGATCGCCGGAGCCGCGGCCGTGGTCGCGGGCTCGGCGGGGCTCCTGGCGCAGCGCAAGCGGCTCGTCTCCCACAAAGACCGGCATTATGACCCGACCGCCGCGGCGCTCGGTGCGGCTGCCATGATCAGGGCCGTGCTCGCCCTGGTCGCGCGGTTCGCGCCGGCGGAGCGCTTCGAGACCGACCCGGTGCAGGCGGATAGCACCGCAGCCCACGGTGTCGCGGCGGCGGACGAGAGCCCGTCGGGAACGGGTCCGCCGCGGATGTCGTCCGGCGGCGACGGCGGCGGGCTCGGCCTGGTGCCGGCTGGCCCCGACACGCGTATCCTGCAACAAGCCGAGCTTCCGAGCGACGACCGCTTCGATCGGAGCCTGCTTCGCCCAGCGCGTGGATTCGTGCTCGTCCTCATCCTCTTGGCGCTGGCGGTGCTCGGCGCGCTCGTGCTCACGGGCCGCCTCCGCCGGCGGAAGGAGCCGCCGCCAGATGCGGAGATCGACGCGGCAGACGCCGAGGCCGCGTTGGAGGCGTCGCTCGACGATGTCGCCTACGATGGAGGGGATCCACGCCTCCGGATCACCACCGCCTATCGGCGACTCCTCGCCGCTCTCGCCGCGGCGGGCGCGCCGCGCCGGCCGGAGGAAGCGCCGTACGAGCACCTGCATCGCGTGCTGGGGCCGCTGGGCGTCCAGCCCGGACCGATGCACCGGCTGACGCAGCTCTACGTAGTGGCGCAGTTCAGTCACTGGCGCATCATGACGCGAGAGCAGGCCGTGGCCGGCGAGGCGCTCGAGGCCGCTCTGGTCAGCTTGCGCGCGGCGACGGGCCAGCCCGCGCGGGACGGCGCACGCTCGATTCCCGAGACGAGCCCCGCGTGAACGAGCGAACGCTCCGACCCGGGAACATCGCGGCCGCCGCCCTGGGTGGCCGTCCGTCACTCCGAGCGGACCGGCACGGTTCTGCTCCTCCTCGACGCTTTCTTCGGCAACGACCCGGCCGGCCGCGAGACGCTCGCCCGCGCCGCCCGCGCGGCGTGGGCGGTCGCGGCGGCTCATCTCAAGGCGCAGGAC
>JBOHRM010000510.1:0-6512 GCA_050732715.1 Longimicrobiales bacterium | reverse complement strand
GTTGTAGGCTGTTGTCCAGCGTCGTCACCGAGAGCATCACACTGGCGGCGTCGTGTTGGGCGAGCTCGCGCACGATGTCGATGTCGCGAGTGACCAGGTGGTTCTTCGTGATGATCCCTACGGGGTTCCGAAACTCGGCGAGCACCTCGAGGCATCCACGCGTGATGCGGAGCTTTCGCTCAGCCGGCTGGTATGGGTCCGTCACACCGCTGATCGCAATCATTTGCGGCGCCCAGCGCGACGACGACAGCTCACGACGCAGCAGCTCGGGCGCATCCTCCTTCACCAGAATCTTCGTCTCGAAGTCCAGCCCCGCCGAATAGCCGAGGTACTCGTGGAACGGCCGCGCGTAGCAGTTGTGGCTCACGACGCCATTCGCAATGAAGTCACCCGTGCCGGTCGTGATGTCGAAGAGCGGAGCCGAGCCGACCGGCTCGATCGAGACGACACCGAGCAGCGTGCGGCTCTTCAGCGCGCGGCCTGCGATGTCGCGCTTGCGTATGATCGCTGGATCAACGCCGTGGAAGAATCGAAGGTGAGCCCTCAGGCCACCCAGAAGCCGAACGTTCGTGATGGCTCGGGTCCGTGCATTCGTAACGCGTTCCAGCGTGTAGTCGAATCCGAGCTGTCGCAGCGCTCGCGAAGTGGTCTCGATGATAGCAGCATCCGTGTTGGCGATTCGTAAAACGCCGTGACTGAAGCTGCCTTCGGCGTCGAATATGCCGGCCAGGAAACCGGCGCTCCAATCGAGCGACGTCTGCGCGCGCCAAGCGATGAGCTCATGGATCCGCTCGAAAGCGCTCCGCCGCTGGGCTCGAATCCCGTGAATCTTCTTCCTTCGTCCCCTCCGCTCTTGAAACACGAAGCGACTCGTCTCAACGTGGAACGCCGCAAGGTATTCGGACGCTCGCTCGAGTGCGGGCTCATCGACCAAAGCGAGACGGAACTGATAGAGCGTTCCAGTACGGCCGCTCGTCGAGTAGTCGTGCGCGGCAAGGTGCGCATCGCCACGGATGATCCCACATAGATAGCCGAGCTGGTACTCGCTGGATGTCCTGCCGCGGCTGGTGAGGCCACCGGTTCCAAGCAGCTTGTCATTGATGGTGAGATGAGGCCGGCGCCCAGGTCCGTGCTCCGCTCCGGTGATGAACTTCCAACCGCGCAACGTGAGAAAGCGATGATCTCCGCTCGCAATGAGCTCGGTGCCGTCTTCGAGTGTGATGCGGTACGCCGGCTTCTCGGTTTCCCAGTGCGCCAGCACCGAGGTCTTGGCGTATCTGCGATAAAAGCCGTCCCTCACCGTGCCGTAGATCTCGTCGCCGACTTCGAGATTCGCTAACGCTCGCGTCGTCCCGTCGGCCATTAGGATCGGTGTGTCGCCCCAGACGCAGTACACACATCCATGCTCGCAACCCCGATACGGGTTTACGCTTGCTTCGAAAGGCACGTCAGGACTGGTGTTGCGCGCGATGATGCTCCGCGAGGGATCGCGCAACAGCTCGGTGCGGGGAGCGGGGTCATCGGGGTCGATCGCCTCGGGGTCGGGCTGGTGCTCGAGCCGCTCGAAACGGTTGCGCGGGTTGCTCGCGGTCCCGCGGCCCTTGATCGGGACGAGATCCATCCTTCGAGTCGATTCTGCGGGCGTCTATCTTCGCACGAGCCGCCGTTTCGAACGGCCGACTCGATCCATCCGTTCGAATTTAACCGAACAAATACCGAATGACAAGGAGGTAACGCTGCCACAGCGGCCATCGCCCGACTCAGCAGCCTCAGCGGCCCGAGCGGCGTTGAGGCGCCGAGGCCTCTGCGCGATCCACTGGCGGAATGGACTCGGTCCTTCCCCTTGCCCCTTTCGGGAACTTGCGGTTTCGCCTAGCTTGTTAGCCTTTGGCGGCACGCCTTCAGCGCATGGAATGGGACCCTACCTAGAAGACCGACACGAGAAGCTGCGCACGCAGGTCCGCGAGTTTGCGGAATCCGAGATCGCGCCGGTAGCGCGCGTCCTCGACGAAGAAAGTCGTTTCCCGTGGGACAATGTTCGCAAGATGGCCGACCTCGGCCTGTTCGGTGTGAACGTTCCGGAGGCGTACGGCGGACTCGGCCTGGACTATCTGAGCTACATGCTGGTGATCGAGGAGCTGGCGCGCGTGGATGTGAGTCACGGGCTGACGGTCAGCGCGCACTCGACGCTTGCGACGTCGCCGATCGTGAATTTCGGCACGGAGGAGCAGAAGCGGCGCTACGTGCCGTTGCTGGCGCGCGGGCGTGTACTTGGCGGATTCGGTCTCACGGAGCCCGCCGCCGGCTCGGATGCGGGCGCCACGCGCACGACCGCGGTCCGCGAAGATGGCGGTTTTCGCATCAACGGCAGCAAGATCTTCATCACGCACGCGGGCGTAGGTGAGATCTTCGTGGTCACGGCGGTGACCGAGCGAGAGCGGGGTACGCGGGGGATCAGCAGCTTCATCGTGACGAAGGAGACGGTGGACCGGGCGGAGGCGGATCGGGTCGGCGTCGGCCATGCGGCCGAGCTCGAGCCGTACACGCCTGGCGTTTTCGCGGGCAAGAAAGAAGACAAGATGGGCTGGCGGGCGTCGGACACGCGCGAGCTGATCCTGGAGGACGCGCGTGTCCCGTTCGAGCGTCGACTGGGCGAGGAGGGTGAGGGGTTTATCAACTTCATGAAGACATTGGATGCCGGCCGCATCGGCATTGGCGCGCTTTCGCTCGGCCTCGCCCAGGGCTGCCTCGACGCGGTGCTCGCCGATTCTTCGAACGGCCGTCTCACCGGGTCACAAGGCCTCCAGTTCACGGTTGCCGACATGGCGACGGAGATCGCGGCCGCGCGTCACCTCGTCTATCACGCGGCATGGCTCAAGCAGAACGACCATTCATTCGGCCGCGCCGCGTCGATGGCGAAGCTGTTCGCGAGCGAGATGGCGATGCGCACATCGATCCGCGCCGTACAGGCACTCGGCGTGCAGGGCTACACGGCGGGCGGGCCGGTGGAACGCATGATGCGCGATGCCAAGATCTGCGAGATCGGCGAGGGTACCAGTGAGGTCCAGCGCATGGTCATCGCGAGGAGTTTTTTGCGTGACGCTACGCCGGTGGCCTGAGGGCTGCTCCCTCAACGTTCCATGAAGAGAGAGATTCTGATATCGGCCACGCCGCACGAGACGCGCGTCGCCATTCTGGAAGATGACGCGCTGGTCGAGGTGATGGTCGATCGGCCGGATGCGGAGCGCCTCGTAGGCGACATCTATCTGGGTCAGGTCCAGGCCGTGCTGCCGGGGATCCAAGCGGCGTTCGTCGACATCGGCACGGAAAAGGCCGCGTTCCTGCACGTGTCCGACGCGGCACGCCGTCCCGAGGACGAAGACGAGAACGGCGAGAACGGCGGCGATGATCAGTCACGTCGGTTCCCGCCGATCCAGGAGCTGGTGCAGAAGGGCCAGCGCGTGATGGTGCAGGCCTCGAAGGAGCCGATCGGCACGAAAGGGCCGCGCGTCACGACGCACATCTCGCTGCCCGGCAGGTTCCTGGTGTTCATGCCGGGCTCGCGTCATATCGGGGTCAGCCGGAAGATCGAGACGCGAGAGGAGCGTACGCGCTTGCGGGCGCTCGCCCGCGAGGTCGTGCCCGACGGCGCCGGCGGCGTCATCATCCGCACGGTCGGCGAGGAGCTCACGCGCGAGATCTTCGACCGCGAGTTCAAGACGCTGCACGAGACGTGGAAGAAGATCCAACGTCGCGCGAAGAGCGCGCGCCCGCCCGCGCTCATCCATCGGGAAGCGAAGCTGACGAGCGGTATCATCCGCGATGTCTTCACCGAAAAGGTCGACGCGCTCATCCTCGACAGCAAAGAGGTCTACAACGAGGTCAAGCAATACCTCAACGGCGTCGACCCCGACCTGATGAGCCGCGTCCAGCTCTACGACGAGCCCACGCCGCTGTTCGACAAGTACGGGATCGAGGAGGGCATCCGGGAAGCGTTTCACCGCCGCGTCGACCTCCCTTCCGGCGGCTATATCATCATCGAGCCGACGGAGGCGCTCGTCTCGATCGACGTCAACACGGGCCGGTACACCGGCCGCCGCGATCCCGAGAAGACGATCCTCCGGACCAACCTCGATGCGGCGCGCGAGATTGCCCGTCAACTACGACTCCGTGACGTCGGCGGCATCATTGTCGTCGACTTCATCGACATGGAGAGCCGGGCGAATCAGGACCGTGTGCTCCAGGAGGTGCGCACGTACCTGGGCCGTGACCGTGCGCGCACTCGTGCGTTCCAGGTGTCCGATCTCGGCCTCATCGAGATGACTCGCCAGCGAGTGCGGCCGTCGCTGTTCCAATCGCTGACTGAGCCTTGCTCGCAATGCGGCGGCACGGGCCGCGTGTTCCGGCCGGAGACGACCGTCCGTCGCATCGAGCGGGCGAGCCGCCGCGCCGCCGCCCAGAAAGCCGACAAGGACATCATCATTCGTGTCCATCCCGAAGTCGCGCTCTACATCCTCGAGCAGGAGCCGGATTTCCTGCGTCGCCTCGAAAAGCTGCTGAACCGCGATGTCGATCTCCGCGATGACCCGTTGATGCGCCACGACGAGTTCCGGCTGCTCGCCGGCAAATCCGAGACGGACGTTACCGCCAAGTACGCTGCCGGCTGATAGAAACGGGTTGCGGGTTGCGAGTTGCGAGTTGCGGGTTTGCCCCGCCGCCACCCGATTTTCAGCGGTCGGTGCCGGCTCGGAGCATGGAAAGCCGCCGGGCGGGTGGGCGGGGCGCCGCGGTCCGGCCACCACCTCGGTGCGGGCGCGCGCTGTTGCCGCTGTTGCGCGCCGTTGTCCCAGCCGGGTTGTCCCAGCCGGGGTTGACGGGCACGGCCGGGTCGGAGATATTTCTAGGCTTTGGACGCAGTGATTCTATCGAGGTCGAGCATTGGACATGTACGCGATCATCCGAGCCGGTGACAAACAGTTTCGCGCCGAGCCGGGCGCGACGGTGCGGGTGCCCGCGCTCGATGCGGAGACCGGCGATATCGTCACGTTCGATGATGTGCTGCTCACATCAACGGACGATGGCGTGCGCGTCGGCAATCCGACGATCGCGGGCGCGTCCGTGACGGCGCAGGTGGTCGGTCACGCCAAAGACCGAAAGATCACGGTGTTCAAGTGGAAGCGCCGGAAGAACTACAGGCGTAAGCAGGGGCACCGGCAGAAGCGGACCGACGTCCGGATCGAGGAGATCCGGCTCGGATAGAGGAGACGGCGATGGCGCACAAGAAAGGTGTCGGATCGAGCCGCAACGGTCGCGATTCGAATCCTCAATATCTCGGGGTCAAGCGCTTCGGCGGTGAGGTTGTCACCGCAGGCAACATACTGGTCCGGCAACGCGGCACTCGGTTCCACGCGGGTCGCAACGTCGGGCGCGGCCGAGACGACACGTTGTTCGCCCTGATCGACGGCGTGGTCCAGTTCGAGCGCCGCGACCGCAAGCGCAAGCAGATCTCCGTCTATCCAGCGGGTTCCGGGTACCGGGTTCCGGGTTCCGAGTCGACCGGCGGTAGTTCCGAGTCCCGGGTTGGCTCCGCAGCCTGAAGGCCGACTACGATCTAGGTCCAAGCAACTTCGGAGCTCCGGTCGCGAGGCCGGAGCCTTTTTTGTTTATCGACAGCCGCCGTCCCGGTCGCGCGCCGTCCAGAACCCCAACTCGGAACTCGGAACTCGGAACCCGGAACCAATATTGGCCCCGATCCTGCGCGTGGCGGGGACGGAACGAACAGCGCGGGGACGGCGATGGCAGGGAACAAACGGGGGAAGGAAGCGGGCAACGTTCGCGACACCGACGTCGAGCCGTACACGGCGCTGCGCTGGGTGGGAACGCTTTTCAAGGCCGCCGCGGTGTTCCTGCTGGTGGCATTGATCGGCGAGCTCGTGGCGGGGCTACGGGTCGAGGGTGCACGCGTGCTCCCGATGCTGCTGGGGGATACGGCCCGGATGGCGGTGTTGGCCGTGGTGCTGTGGGGCGCGGGTGACCTGGTCCGTCTCTTGATTCAGCTCGGCAACGATGTGCGCGCCGAGCGTATCCTGCTCTCGCGACTCGTGGATCGCACGCCGGCCGCCGCTGGTGATCCGTCGGCGGAGGGTGCGCACAGCGAATCGATCGACATCCTCCGTAAAGGCCGGCACACGGCCTAACCCTAACCGGCGGCGAGTCATCAATCCACGCCGCGGCTCACTCGTCCTGGAGCTGACGCGCGTGATCGATCACTAGCCAGAGCACGGCGCGCACGAGCTCGGCATCCACGCCGCGTTCTCGGGCCCGGTGCGCCGCGCGTCGTACGACTTCCGCTTCGCGGGCCGGGTCGAGCACGGGCAAGCCGAGCCGTTGCTTGATCACACCGATCTCAGTGACGGCGGCGAGCCGGCGGGAGAGCAGGGCCGTTAGCTCGTCATCGAGCGAGGCGATCTCGTCCCTGAGCTGGTCGAGTCGCGCCGCATCCGTGTCGGCGT
>JBOHRM010000509.1:0-2994 GCA_050732715.1 Longimicrobiales bacterium | reverse complement strand
GCGCTGCGCACCGTCAACAGCACGGCCTCGGGCGCGAGCGGCTTCTCGATGAAATGGCAGGCACCGAGCTTCGTCGCGCGCACGGCGTCCGACAGCGTGGCGCGGCCGCTCATCATGATGACCTGGACGAACGGCCGGCGGCGGATCGTCTCGAGCACCTCGATGCCGTCGCGGTCCGGCAGCGCGAGGTCGAGCAGGACGACGTCAGGCTCGGCGGCGTCGACCGCGGCGAGCGCCGCATCGCCACCCCCAGCCGTCGTGGTGGCATAACCTTCGGCCTCGAGCAGCGCCGCGAGCATACGGCGGATGTTCGACTCGTCGTCGACGATCAGGACCGACGCCATCGGAACGGCTCAACGTACCACCAGGTCCGCCACGACCGGGTTGCCCGGCGCAGCCAGGACCGTGGCTTGTTCGCAGTCGGTTCGCACCTCAGGCCCATAGAACAAGCGCAGCGCGATCTCGGACTCCGGCTCGGCGCGGGTCTCGCCGATCGCCATGGCGGTGGCATCGGCGCATTCGCCCGCGTTCGTGTACGCCGCACGCAGCAGCGTCGCCGCACTGTCCGCCGCCTGCGGCGTGGCCGCGTCGAGCGCGAACACCACCGCCGCGGTCGCGCCGACGTCCGTCGCAATGTAAGACAGCAGCGTGCGCATCGCCTCGCGCAGGTCGTTCGTGTCGAGCTGCACGAGCATCAGGTCGATGTGCCGGCGCTCGCTGATCTCATAGAGCGCATCATGCATGTGGATGCGGCCGCCGCTCGCTACGTCGAGGATGATCGACGTGTCGCCCAAGATCTCGAGACCCCGCGTCAGAAACGCCTGCCGCGTCTCGCCCGTACGGCCCGGTCCGCTCAGCGCCAGCTGCGTGCGCTGCGCGACCTCCGCGAACCACGTGCTGTCACCATCGCCGGTGAGGAGCACGATGTCCGGGGCCGTCGCATCGATCTGCGCCGCGGTGGCCTCGGCGCTCTCACCCCCCGGCGCCGAGTACGCGAGCGTGCGGAACGTCCGCGGTCCGCTACCACCCAGCCTCACGGCGCACGCGCCGGCGAAGCCGATCAGCAGGAGCAAGGCGAGCTTTGCCAGTCGCGCGTTGCGGTTGGGCTCCCCACTCGTCCCAACCCCTCCCCTTCGCCGACGCCGCGGGCTGCGCGTTGCGCGTTGCGGGCGGTCGCGCGTTGCGCGTTCCCGATATCCGGACCCGTGAACCGCAAGGCGCAACGCGTGACCTATCTGTTTTCTCATTTCACTCCGTTCGTGGACACTGCGGCGGCGCGCGCGCCGGGGTCCCCACGCGACTCCGTGGCGTGGGGTAAGGGCGAGCTGGGCAGCCATACAACGAATTCCGCGCCGCCGCCGTTGCGATGGCGCGCGCTCACGCGTCCGCCGTGCGCGGCGATCGTCTGCCGGACGACGGCAAGGCCGAGACCGGTGCCGCCACGCTTGCGCGTGAAATCCGGCTCGAAAATGCGCTCCGCCAACCCATCCGGTATCCCCGTTCCGTTGTCTGCGACGACGATCCTCACACCGCCGTCGTGGTCGGCGCTGACGCTGAGCTCGATCGCGGCGTCATCGCGTGCGCCGACCGCGTCGACCGCGTTGAGCTCCAGGGTGCGGAACGCGCGCCGCAACGCCTCGTAGTGCGCATCGATCATGGCGGCGTCCGACGCGATGTCGAGCGTGTCACGCACTGGCGGCGGCACGTCGGTGGCCAGCAACGTGCCGAGCATCTCTTCGAGATCGACGGCGCTCGCCGGCCCGTCCGCCGGGCGCCCGAGCGCGGCGAACTCGGCCGCGAGTGCCTCGAGCCGTGCGGTCTCCTCCCGGATCACCGCGCTCGCACCCGCGGCCTCAGGGCTGAGCCGAGCCGAGCCGAGTTGGTGCGCCGCGAGCCGCAGCGGTGTGAGCGGATTCTTCATCTCGTGCGCAACGCGCCTCGCCATTTCGCCCCACGCACGCAGCCGTTCCGCCTCGAGCTCGCGACGCCGGCTCTCCGCTAGCTTGGCGGACGCATCACGCAACGCCGAGCGCAAAGCCCGGACTTCCACGACCTCGTCGTCCTCGTCCCGGTTCGGTACCGGGATCGCCTCACCCGCCGCCAGCCGGGCCGACCACCCGACGAGCTCCTGGATCGGCCGCGCCATCTCGCGCGCAAGCCGGCGGCTGACCGCCCACGCGGACGCGGCGATGAGCAGGATCAGGAAAAGCACCGCGCCGGGCGCGGCGGCGATCATCCTCTCGCCGATGAAGCGCCAGCGCTGAGCCTGAGTCAGTGACTCCGACAGACCGATACGATGCCGCTCACGCGCCGCCGCCAGCGCTGGATCCTCGGCCGCGGCCGGCGCGGTCTCATCGATCAGGACACGGCCGGACTCGGCAACCTCGGTCCACGGCCCCAACGATCCCAGCCACTCGAGCGACCGGGAGCCCACGACCCATGCCGCGGCGAGCACGAGCAGCGTCGGTAGGAGCGCGAGGGTGAGGAGCCGGCCGAGCAACCTGCCCTCGAGCGTGCGCAAAAGCCGCATGTCGTCCCCATCCTCGGGCCCGCACAATGCTGCGCGGGCCCTCCGTCGAACCGGCTCGGCATCGACGTTCGACCTACACCGGAAGCGCCGCTACGGACCTTTTTCCGAATCACGGACGTACTTGCCGATACTACGGTCAGTCGATGGGCCGGTCGCCACGGAAGTTAGATCCACTCCTTTCCCCAAGCAAGCGCGGCGCGGCGGCCGGGCACACGGCATGCGACCGTGAGGATGTCCGTGCGCCCGAGCGTCACGTGTGCACGGTGAAACAGATCTGGGAATTCGCGAGGCGATGGATCAACCCGCGGCTCTCGAAACCCCAAACACGATCCCCGGGTCCTAGGTCCGATGTCTTAGCCTGGGTCCTGGTCGTGGGTCAACAACGGCGAGGTGCAGCATGATCCTGCCGGATGTGCGTGGCTCGTTCGGTCGAGCCGAAGCCAGGTTCTTGATCTGGCTGTTGA
>JBOHRM010000508.1:0-2549 GCA_050732715.1 Longimicrobiales bacterium | reverse complement strand
TCCTCGTTGAGCGTGCCGATGAACGTGCCCTCGGGCTCGAGCACGACGCGGAAGTCCGTGATCTCGGGGATCGCGCCGCCCGACGTGATCGCCGCGAGCCGCGCGCCGCGCCGCCCGCGGATGCGCCGGTTGACCGCGTCGTAGTGCACGAGCGCGGCACGGCGGCCACGCCGCGTCGTGAACCCCTGCGCCAGCATCGAGACGACCTTGTCGAATTCGGGGCGCTCGAGCGCACGGTACGGCCACGCGCCACGCAGCCGCTCGAACAGCGCGTCCTCGTTCCAGTCCTCGGCCGCCGTCTCCGCCACGATCTGCTGCGCCAGCACGTCGAGCGGCTTCTCCGGTATGATCACACGGTCCAGCTCACCGCCGCGCACGGCGCGCACCAGCGCGGCGCATTCGACCAGGTCGTCGCGCGTGAGCGGGAACAGCCGGCCTTTCGGCGTCCCGCCCACCGTATGGCCCGACCGGCCGACGCGCTGGAGGAACGTCGAGATGCGGCGCGGCGAGCCGATCTGGCAAACCAGGTCGACGTGGCCGATGTCGATGCCGAGCTCGAGCGACGCCGTTGCGACGAGCGCCTTGAGCCGACCCGACTTGAGCCGCTCCTCCGCGTCGAGGCGGACGTCCCGCGCGAGGCTGCCGTGGTGCGATGTGACCGCCGCCTCCCCCAGCCGCTCGCTCAGTGCACGCGCGAGCCGCTCCGCGAGCCGGCGCGTGTTCACGAACACGAGCGTGGTGCGGTGCTGCTCGATCAGCGAGACCAGTCGCTCGTGCACCTCCTGCCACGACTCCGCCGCCATCACCGCCTCGAGCGGCGAATCCGGGACCTCGATCGCCAGGTCGAGCGCGCGAAGGTGGCCAGTGTCGATGATTCGAAGGTGCGGCGTCGGGTCGGGCCTCTGTGGACGGGACAAGCCCGTCGGAGGCCGATCGATCGGATCCGCAGGCGAGTGCGCGTGCGCAGGCGAACCATTCGTCCCAACTAGAAATGCGGCGACCTCCTCGATCGGCTTCTGCGTCGCGGACAGGCCTATACGCTGGAGCCGGCGGCCGCACACATGGTCGAGGCGCTCGAGGCTGAGGGCGAGGTGCGCGCCGCGCCGCGACTCGAGGACCGCGTGGATCTCGTCGACGATGACCGCGCGCGCCGTGCTCAGCAGTGCACGGCTGCGCTCGGCTGTGAGCAACAGGTAGAGCGATTCCGGCGTGGTCACGAGGATGTGCGGCGGCGTCCGCAGCATCGCCGCGCGCTCGGCCTGCGGCGTGTCACCCGTCCGAACGGCCGCCGTGATGCGGACCGGCGGCAGCCCCGTCTCCTCCGCGATCTGCCGGATTTCGCGGCGCGGCTCGGCGAGGTTCCGGTGAATGTCGGCGCTCAGCGCCTTGAGCGGCGAGACGTAGATGACGCGGATCTCGTCGGGCAGCGGCCGCTCGAGACCTTCCCGCAATAGATCGTCGATCGCCGTGAGGAAGGCCGCCAGAGTCTTCCCAGACCCCGTCGGCGCCGCGATCAGCGTATGAGCGCCCTCCCGGATCGCCGCCCAACCGCGCCGCTGCGCAGCAGTCGGCTCCGCGACCCGACTGGTGAGCGGATCAGCGAAACGCTGGCGCCACCAGCGATCAATGACAGGATGGAACGGGGCAAGCGGCATGACGATCAAGATACACCCGGCCGCTGACACCGTGCCGGTCGACGGCAGCCTGGATCATCGGGCCGGCGATCCTGCGACACGACGGCGCCGGACGGGGTAGCACACGTGCATGTCCAACGAATCTTCATCGGCAGGCCGCCGTCGCCTAGTCCGCGTCTTTGGCCTGCGAGAGCAGCCCGGGGACGACATCAGCCGTAGCACCACCGCCGAGGAACGTGTCGCCATGGTCTGGCCCCTCACGATCGAGGCCTGGCTTCTCACAGGGCGAACGCTGCCGCCTCCGGCTTCCGGGCGTTCCTCCGTCCGCGTGCTAACGCTGGCGGCGCGAGGGAAACCTCACAGGTTTCAGTACCGTTCCTCGGTCGGCCCGCGCTGATACGCAACAAGCGCGCGACGGGTCGACTCAAGGATCGCGCGGACCTCGACGCGCTGGGCGCCGATCCGGACGCGTAGCGGCGTCCAGCCCGAGATCCAGCAGAAACCACACGAACACGGCCGTCGAGCCGGCGATCAGCACCGTGATCGCGAGCCAGGTGAACACCTCGAACGCGCTCACGATTCGAACCCCTCGGCCTGCCCGCGTTCGCCGTTCCTTCGCTCGCGATCGACGCCCACGTCGACCCCCGCGGGCTGAAGCTCGGGCGACACGGGGCGCCGCGGCGGCGCCGGCCGGCCGAACGTCTGCCCCATCACGAACGCCGCGAGCGAAGCCGGTAATGCGAACAGCACGGCGTACTCCTGCCAGATCTCGAACGTGCGCGATCCCGTCTCGAACGTCCAAATCTCAGTGCCCCACTCGTCGTCATACCTGCCGTAGACGTTCGTGAGCACGAACATCGCGGCGGCGACGACGAGTCCCGTCAGGCTCGAGGCGAGGCCCGCCGCGGGCTTCGG
>JBOHRM010000507.1:0-4920 GCA_050732715.1 Longimicrobiales bacterium | reverse complement strand
TAGATCGACGTCAGGATTCGGCGGCAGAGATCGTTGCGGTCGACGTTCGGATCATCGAGCTCGCGGGCGATCGTGCCGAGCCATTCGTCATAGCCCCGCATCGTGGCCGGTGGTAACTCGACGTTTCTCAGGGGTAGAAAGGCCATCGCGCGCTCGCGCTTCCTCTATGGACCGAGTGTCGAAGAGTCCCGAACCTAGGCGCGACGAAGCGCGGTTGCAATAATTCGGTTGGCCGGTTCCCGGTTCCCGGTTGCCAGTTTGCCGGCCGACCGCAGGCGCGCACCGGGAGCGGTACAACCCGGGAACGGACAACGGGGAACGGGGAACGGACAACGGGGAACGGACATGCACGATATCATGCGCGAACGGCTCTGGCGCAATCTCGAGGCACTGCCGGAGCCACAGCTCTACCAGGTGCTCGACTACATCGAGTTCCTCGAGTCTAAATACGCGGCCGGCCGCGCGGCGCCGGTGGACGGACTTCAGCGGTTCGCCGAGCGGCTCGAGGACAGCATGCGCGTGCGGTCGGTCGCGCCGAAGGTGATTAGCGGCACGGTCGGCCTGATGGGCACGGCGAAGCGGATGCTGCGCACCGTCACGGATGCGGGGCGCGACATCATGGGTGAGCCGCCGCGTGACAACGGCCCGCCGCCGGCCCGGCCGAACGAGCCAGTCACGCGGTCTGAGGAACCTGGCCGCGCGACCACCGAATGAGCGTCCGCGAGATGGTCCGGCCGCGCAAGGGCGGCCGGCGGATGCGCAGGCGGAGGTCGATCACGGGCGCGACGCGGTCGCTGATTCGGCAGCTGCCGAGCTTCGTACTCCTCGTGTTTCGACTGCTGCGCGACCCGCGCGTGGCTACGGGCGAGAAGCTGCTGTTCGGCGCCGTCGTCGCCTACATCCTGACGCCGGTCGATTTGCTTCCCGACATCCTGGCGCCGCTCGGTCTTGTCGATGACCTCTACTTGCTCGGCTTGGCGCTGAGCCGCCTCCTCGGCCGCGCGGGTTCCGACGTGCTGATCGAGCACTGGGACGGTGACGCGCGTGACCTCGGGTTCCTCATCGAGGGCGTCGAGCACATCGGCAGCGTCCTGCCGGGCCGTGTGCGGCACACGATCCGCCGACTCGTGCGTAAGGGCTGACACGACGAACGGCCAAGCTGCGGGGCGCCTTGACACCTATCCTGGTTGCCCCTACCATTTCGCATGGGGGCCCAGTCAAGCTCCGAGAGTTATGGGATCGCCCGCGCGGCGTGCGTTCGTACGCAGATGCCGCGCGGGCTTTTTTCACATCCACAGGGGATGAAATGATCGATCCAGACCGCCACCCGCGCTTCACGGAGCGGGGCCTGACGTTCGATGACGTGCTGCTTCTCCCGGCGTATTCCGCGGTCCATCCGCGCGACACGGACACGCGGACCAAGCTGACAAACTCGATCCGCCTCTCGATCCCGCTCCTGTCCGCGGCGATGGACACGGTTACCGAGTCGCGGATGGCGATCGCGATGGCGCGAGAGGGCGGCCTCGGCGTGATTCACAAGAACATGTCGATCGACCGGCAGGCCGCCGAGGTTGACCGGGTGAAGCGCTCGGAGAGCGGCATGATCCTCAACCCAATCACGCTCACGCCGGACCGGCCGCTCCGCGATGCGCTCGATCTGATGGAGCGCTTCTCGATCAGCGGTGTGCCGATCGTGGATGAAGGCGGGCGGCTGCGCGGCATTCTCACGAATCGCGATCTACAGTTCGAGACGGAGCTCGAGCGGCCGATCGGCGAGGTCATGACGGCGGAAGGGCTGGTCACCGCTCCGGTGGGGACGACGCTGGACGAGGCCGAGCGCGTGCTGCACGACCAACGCATCGAGAAGCTGCCGGTAGTCGACGCCGATGGGAAGCTACGCGGTCTGATCACCGTGAAGGACATCTTCAAGCGACGGCGGTTCCCGAACGCGTGCAAGGACGAGCTCGGCAGGCTGCGCGTCGGCGCCGCCATCGGTACGGGCCGTCAGGACTCGGAGCGCGCGGCCGAGCTGATGGGCGCCGGCTGCGACGTGCTGGTGATCGACACCGCGCACGGACATTCGGCGGGTGTGCTCGAGGCGCTCGACCGGCTGCGGCAGCGGCTGCCGGACGCACAGATCATCGCCGGCAACGTCGCCACCGCCGAGGGCACGCGCGCGTTGTACGAGCGAGGCGCGAGCGCGGTGAAGGTGGGCATCGGCCCCGGCAGTATTTGCACGACACGCATCGTCACGGGCGTCGGCGTCCCTCAGCTGACGGCTGTCCTCGAGGCGGTATCCGGCGTGGACGACGAGATCCCCATCATCTCCGACGGCGGCATCCGGTTCTCCGGTGACATTGTCAAGGCGCTCGCCGCCGGGGCATCGTGCGCGATGATGGGGTCATTGCTCGCGGGCACGGAGGAGAGCCCGGGCGAGAGCTTCCTGCTCGAGGGACGTCGCTTCAAGACCGTGCGCGGCATGGGCTCGCTCTCCGCGATGGAGCAGGGTTCGGCCGATCGGTACTTCCAGGAGGAGGCGCCGCACAGCCGCAAGCTCGTGCCCGAAGGGATCGAGGGCCGCGTGCCGTACAAGGGGCCAGCCACCGACGTCGTGTTTCAGCTCGTTGGCGGCGTTCGCAGCGGCATGGGTTACCTCGGCTGCACCGACATCGAGTCGCTCCGCACCGCGCCGCGCTTCATGCCGATCACCGGGGGCGGACTGCGTGAGTCGCACCCGCACGATGTCGTGATCACACGGGAATCACCGAACTATCATTTATGACGTTACTAGTGAGGCGCTGGCACCCCATTGTTGACGCGGGCGTGCGTCATCGGTATTTTGCCCGCGTTCCCGGATATTTCGGCGTGTGTTTGTCGTGGTGACCTCGATCATAGCCCTGGCGCGTCATGGCTTGGCGGACGGACTCTGACGTTGGTGTGACCTCGGCGGTTCGCGAGCACGTCGCCGTGCTTCCCGCGGTCGAGCAGGTCGCGATCGATGATCAGCAGAATCTCATCTGCATCGTCTGCCAACCCGGTTCCGATTTCTCCGCCACGGCGCTCGCCGCGCGCTCCGCGATCGAGAAGGAGGGCCAGGATCCCGACACGTGGCGCATCGACGTGCTGGTCCGACCCGATGGGCCGTCCGGCAGGCGGGTTCGTTTCCGCGGTATCGACATCGTCGTCGAAAGACACCGTAACGTGCGCGTCCGTGTCGCGCTGGAGTGGAACGGCCGCCAGGTGACGGGCGAGGCGTGTGGCGAGCCGGGCGTCGCCCTCGAGGTTCGGACCACCGTGGCCGCGGCGATCGAGGCGCTCGAGCAGCTCGCCGGAACGTCGCTCGAGCTTCGCCTGGCGGGGATCAAGCAGATTCGGGCGTTCGACGCGGAGATCATGGTGGTATCGCTGTATCGACGCGGACCTCACGGCCAGAAGTACTTCGGCTCCGCCGTGATGGGACCTCAGCCGCATCAAGCCGCCGCCCTCGCCCTCCTCAACGCGCTCAACCGGTTTCTCGACAATCAATTGACGGTTGGCGCGTAGGCAGGAACCCTTCCCGCGCCTTCGTGTAACTTTTTATCAACACGTCAGTTAGCCTTACGGACTAGGGCCCCGGCGCCGTGATGATCTCGCGGCGTGTCGCGTTGCCTCGGGGGCAGCAGCCTGTTCGGTAGGGCGGCGGTCGTTGATCGTCGAGCATTGGGCTCAACGTTCCGTCCACTGATTCGCGATCGTCAAGACGATCCTAGATGTTCCGAAGCAGTAGGAGTAGCAGCATTCATGATCTCACGTTCCCTTCTTCAGAAGAGCCTGGTCGGCCTGACGCTGGTGGCCACGGCGTGTCTCGGCGGCTGGTCCGTCAGCCGTGACGAACCGCGAGCCGAGCGAGAAGTCGCGGACGATGTGGCGTTCGCAGGGTTGAACCTTGGCGGCGCCGGCGAATGGGAGCCGTCGAAGACATGGGACATCACGAAGACACGAAACGCCGCGGTCGAGAAGTGGATCGACTTTCTGCGCGGCCGCAACCGTGATCGCACGAGGTTGTGGCTCGAGCGGCAGGGGCGGTATGGCCCGCTGATCCGGTCGGCGTTGAGGTCGCGGGGGATGCCCGAGGACTTGTTCTACCTGGCGTTCATCGAAAGCGGTCTGTCACCGGCCGCGACGTCGCATGCATCGGCCGTCGGGATCTGGCAGTTCATCGCCGAGACGGGCAGGCGCTACGGCCTGACCATCACGTCGGAGCTCGATGAGCGGCGTGACCCGATGCGATCGACGGAGGCCGCGCTTTCGTATTTGCAGGACAACTATGATCGCTTCGGGAGCTGGTATCTCGCCGCGGCGGCGTACAACACGGGCGAGAACCGGGTTGGCCGCATCATGCGCCAGCGATTCGGCACGGAGCGAGGCAAGGATTCGCATTTCTGGCAGATCGATTCGCGGCTGCCGCGTGAGACGCGAGACTATGTGCCGCTGATGTTGGCCGCCGCGCACATCGCGAAGGATCCGGAGGCGAACGGTTTCCACGGGCTCCGCTATCAGGCGCCGCTGGCATACGATCAGGTTGCAGTGCCGGGACCGACCTCGCTCGAAGCGGTGGCGGAAGCGGCTGCGGTGCCGGCAGACGCGGTGCGCGACCTGAATCCGCATTTGGTCCAGGGTTGGACGCCTTCGGGCACGGGCTGGTGGGTCCGGATCCCGTCAGGCACCGAGCAACGTTTCGCCCAGCGCATCGGATCCGTATACCGCGCCGAACAGTCGAAGACTCGGTATCACGTCGTACGGCGTGGTGATAATCTCACCGTGATCGCGCGGCGCTACAACACGTCGATCCGTCAGCTCCAGCAGTGGAACGGCCTCAGCAATCGGAATCTGATCCAAGTCGGGCAGCGCTTGCGGGTCGGCCGATGAGCCGAGTTGGCG
>JBOHRM010000506.1:0-3981 GCA_050732715.1 Longimicrobiales bacterium | reverse complement strand
TGCCCGGGGCGCTCCCGACCGAGCTGCCGCTTCGCGATGCGACGGAGCTCGGCATACACGAGGGGGATCAGCTGGTCGAGTGCTTCGCGGTTGCCATCGCTCGCGCGGCTGAGCAGGCGCGTGACTTCGCGCCGGGAAGAGGATGTCAAACGGTTTCTCCTGCGGATGCGACCGCCCCGCACCGCGAGCCGGAACTCAGTAGACCTGTCCGCCCCGGACGGCAGCAAGGTTATCACTCGGAACGCGAACCGGAGTGGCCGCTTCTTCTGCAGTTTCCCGCATCATATGAGAAAGCAGCGTTTTGCTCACCGTTCACTCATGAGACCCCGTGAGGACGTTTTGTCGCGCTTAGGCTTGATTCGCGTTGGAATTCTGCCGTTGCTCGCGTTCACGGCGATCGGCGCGCCGGGATGCGGCTCCGACGGCCCGGGACCAGAGCCCGCCAGCTTCACGGGAGACTACCAGCTCGTCCAGATACGCACCTCTGATCCTGCGTGAGCGCGGCCGAGGAGCGTGCATGGCAGCGTCGCCCGAGGTTCCCGGGGAGGCCTTTCAAGTGGCTGCTGCTGGCGGTGCTCGCCGGGCTCGGATTGTGGTACGCGAACGACGCGGTCGGCTATGCCTTCGTCCGCGACCGGCCGGCCGAGGAAACCTGGTTGCGCAGGGCTGGATCCTTCATTCATCTCGCGGCGGCCGTACCGCTGCTACTGATCGCGCCGTTGCAGTTCAGCCGCCGCTTGCGCGCACGCTGGCCGCGCTGGCACCGTCGAATCGGCCGAGCCTACCTCGGCTCCGCGATGGTTGCGGCTCTAGTGGCAGCCTATCTCGGCGCAACGTTTGAACGGGTAGGGTCGCGTACGCCGCTGGTCATCTTTGCGCTGCTCTGGTTCGCCTTTTCGGCCGCTGCCTGGCTTTGCGCGCGGCGCGGTGCCTTCGCAGTGCACGAGCGCTTCGTGGTGCGTAGCTATGCTCTCGCGCTGGCTTTCGTCTTGGTCCGACTATTGGGTGAATTCCAGGATCGGTTGTTCCCATTCATGCCGGACCAGGCCCTGCGCGACGCCACTCGCGAATGGCTGAGCTTCGTGCTGCCTTTGCTCGCCGTTGAGACATGCTACAGCTGGTGGCCTTCGTTCCGCGCAGCCCGTCAGCGCCGTTCACCGATCGCGCCGACAACCCGTCCCTACCAGGCCGACTCGCTGCCTCGATAGTCCGCGCATTCTCCTACTTCCGGAGGATGGGTGTTCACAGGCAGAATAATGACCGATCTGGGTTGCCCGCCCTGAGTATTCGTGTCTGCCCCGCAGCAGCACCGGTGAACGTCCATTACTCGGAACAGACCGCGTGGCCGCTTCGTCAGCGATTTCCCGCATTACCGGGAGAGCAGGTTTTTGTTCAACAGGCACCGAAGGAGCCACCATGCCACGGCCCGTTTGCGCACGCGCACGCTTTGCCATCGCTTCCTTCACTCTCGGCCTCGCCCTGTCAGCGTGCGGCGACGATGACCCGACCGATCCTGGCAATCAGGATATCGTGGGACAATGGAGCTACGTCATTGCCGACGCCAATGGCGGCGGGTCCTCCTGCGACGTGACCGGCGTCACGCTCACCTTCACTCGGGCCGGCCAGGAATTGAGTGGGACGATCGCGGCTGCGGGCACCAATAACGGCACCTGTACACAGATAGGAACAGGAGCGACGGCCCAAATCCCATTCAACGGAACCGGGCCGCTGGAAAACGTCGCCCTCAATGGCAACAGCGTGGCGTTCACCATCCCCCGAGCGTTCACCAGCCCGCCTTTGTTCGGCGATTGGGTGAGCACGGGAACGCTGAGCGGCAACTCGATGAGCGGCGACGCGGGAATCGTGCTTCGCATCAATGGAGCGGTCACGAACCTAGACGGAAACTGGACCGCGACGCGGAACTGAGGTCATGCTCGGCGCTGCGCGCATGTGGGGGCGCAGGTGATCCCGAGCGTGCCGGGACCCGCCGGACCGCGCTCGACCTTGCCGGCCGGCGCGTGCCTTCTCCTCGGTATCGTTATCGGTCCCGTTCAGGCCGGTGAGCGGGCGGAACGTGAGCAGCTTCCGCTGGGCCCGTGCCGGATAGACCGGATCGAAGAGGAACTTCTCTGCGGCACGCTCGCCGTGCCGGAGAATCGGGACCATCCCGCGGGACGGCAGATCGAGTTGCGCGTCGTCGTGATTCCAGCGCTCGAGCCGGAACCCGGTCGCGCTCCGCTTTTCGATCTTGCCGGAGGGCCGGGTGTCGCTGCGACGGGAGCTGCCGAATTCTACACCACGCTCGGTCGTGACTACCGGCAGCGGCGGGACGTGGTGCTCGTGGACCAGCGCGGCACGGGCGGCTCCAATCCTCTCCATTGCGCAAGCCTCGAGGCTTACGACGGCGATCCGCGGCGCTACCTGCGGGAGATGTATCCCGTGGAGGCGGTGAAAGCGTGCTGCGAGATACTGGAGCACCGAGCGGACCTCACGCAGTACACCACAACGGCTGCTGCTGCCGACCTCAATGCGGTCCGCCATGCCCTCGGCTACGACCGGATCGACTTCTATGCCCTCTCCTACGGCGTTCGTCTGGCGCTGGAGTTCATGCGGCGATATACGGAGCACGTGCGAAGTGCCGTGCTCCAGGGGGCGACACCGACTTCGCTGACGATGCCGCTTCACCATGCGCCGGACGCCGAACGCGCCGCGGAGCTCCTGTTGAAAGCTTGCGAGACCGACGCGGCATGCCATGAGGCTTTCCCTGACCTTCGCCGCGAGTGGGATGAGGTGTTCACCCGGCTTGCTCGCCTGCCTGCTCGCACTCGCTGGTCGGGCGCGTCAGGGCAGGACGTGGAGATCGAGATCGGGTGCGGCACATTCGCCACGGAGATCCGGAGCATGATGTACACGCAGGCGGGCGCGCGGCAGGTGCCGCTCGTCATCGAACGTGGCGGAGTGCCTGGACCCGGTGGAGAACGAGTTCTTCGCGCGCGCCACGGCGGAAGACCCTGGATGTGGAATGCATTGCAACGATGATGCCCCCGCCCTTCATTTTGGAGGCGGCTGATCCGCGGGCGTATCACGATCAATCGTCTGCCGCGCGCACACACGCGTATGGCGGGAAGCTGCAAGAGGCCCCGCCCTGATCCTCCCGAGGCCCTTCGTCCTGACCCTCTCCCTGACGCGAAGAAGCGGGACGAATTCTTGCTCAGGATCCAGAGGTGGGGTAACCGGATTGAGGAGATCGGGGCCGCGCGCGTCGGCCCCGGTTCCTCATTGCGGGATCTTTTCGAACTGGAGTGATGCCATGGTCACTCGGCTCGGGACGGGCGATCTCGAATTCGAGCCGGTCGCGCCGGACGAGGCGGCGCGGCGGACGCTCGAGGTCGTAGCCGATCTCTTCGGTCCTCGACAGCGCCGCGCATTCTCGATTCGTCTCTGGAACGGCGTCGAGGAGCGTGGCGGCGAGGCGCCGCCTCGTTTCGTTCTGGTCCTGAACCGTCCTGAAGCCCTGCGGCGGATCCTGCTGCCGGCCACGGAGCGCCGCGTCGCCGAGGCGTACATCCGAAGGGACGTCGACATCGAGGGCGACCTCGAGGCTGCGACGGCGCTCGGGGAGACGCTGGCCGAGCGGCCGCTATCGGTGCTCGGTGCGCTGCGGCTGGTCCGCCGCCTGCTCGGCCTGCCCTCGGGTCCGGAGGTCCGGGATGCACTGGCCCGGTTCCGCGCGCGCAGCGGGCTCCGCGGCAGGCACTCGCGTGCCCGCGACGTCGCCGCGATACGGCATCATTACGACGTCGGCAATGACTTCTACTCGTTGTGGCTCGATGACCGGATGGTCTACTCGTGCGGCTACTTTCCGACGGGCGGCGAGGATCTGAACGCGGCGCAGGAGGCGAAGCTCGAGCTGGTCTGTCGAAAGCTGCGGCTCGAGCCGGGGGATCGTCTGCTCGATATCGGATGCGGCTGGGGCGGGCT
>JBOHRM010000505.1:0-2116 GCA_050732715.1 Longimicrobiales bacterium | reverse complement strand
AGGTGTGCCGCATGGATGAGGTCGTCCGCGTCCAGGAACAGCAGCCAGTCGAAGCGGGCCGCCGCGATGCCCGCGTTGCGCGCTGCGCCGCCGCCGCCGTGGGGACGGCTCACGAGCCGGATTCGTGGTTCCGCCCGCGCGGCCGCCTCGACGATCGCCCGTGTGTGATCCGTGGAGCCGTCGTCGACGACGATCGCTTCCCAGCCACCGTGCGTCTGCGCCAGCACCGCGTCCAGCGTCTCCTGGATCATGGCCGCGGCGTTGTACGCTGCGATGACGATAGAGACGTTCATGCGTCGACGGTCGCGACGGGTTCGAGTGCGTCCTCGCTCTCTCCCGGGGACGCGTGTGCAGCGGCCGCGTCCGGCTGCGCCGATGTCTGCCGCTCCGGCCGCCGTCTATTCTCCCAGTGCGCGCCCAGATAGAAGAGCGGACTGAGGAGCGCACCGACCATCTCCGCCACGACGAGACCGCGCGGGAACCGACCGGGCCGGACGAGCCGCCGCAGGATCCAGCGCGAGAACCAGTCCTGCACCGCGAAGCGCACGATGGCGTGCCGCGGCACGGTCCCCCTCCGGAAGCACGTGATCAGGTAGGCGCCGAAGCTGCGGCCGTTGTCGAAGAGCTGGCGCCGCAGCTGCGGCAGCGTGGGCCGATGGGCGTGCCACACCAGTGCGGCCGGGCGATACGCGGCGGTGTGACCGGAGACGACGATGCGATGGAGGATCTCGACGTCCCCCGCGCCGCCCGCCAGGGTCCCGACGTCGAGACCCACATCGAAGCCGCCGACGGCATCGAACACGCGCTTGCGGAACGCCATGTTCGCACCGCACCCGATCGCGCTGGCCCAGAGCAACTGCGCATTGCGCAGCTCGCTGCGCCGGAACGTGCGCGGCCGCGTGCCGTGTGACATCCCGCCATACTCGATCTCGAAGAGTCGCTCGGCGCGCGTGTCGAGTGTCCGAGGTGCGACAAATCCCGTCACCGCCATGACGTCGGGATCGTCGAACGCCGCGGCGACCTGGCGCAGCCACTCCCGGTCCACGCACACGTCGTCATCGGTGAAGGCGATGATGTCGTGCCGCGCGGCCCGAATCCCCTGGTTGCGCGCGCGGTCGAGGCCCTGCACATCCTCGCGCACGTAGCGCACCCCCGATTCGGCCGCGAGACGCGCGGTCCGCTGATCGCTCGGCGCGTTGTCGACAACGATCACGTCGTAGGCAGGGTAGTCCAGCTCGCGCAGCGCCTTCAGGCAGCGGGCGAGCCTTTCGGTACGGTCACGCGTGCACACGACGACGGTCACCGGAGGCCAATCTAGAGACGGTTGGCGGGTTGCGAGTTCCGAGTTGCGGGTTCCCGGCGGCCGCCCCCGTTTCAGGGGATCGCCGGTGGCACGACAGCGCCATGGAGAACTGAGTAGATACGGCCACAGCGCCGGTCCGATCTGCTCGGCGGCCGCCGTGCGCAGCTCGACGGCCGAGATCACCGGCCGGCCGAACGACGAGATGCAGACCCAACCGAGAAGGCGACCCGGAGCGCGGAGCAGCACGCGGGCAGCGCCGTAGCCGGGCGGCACGTTCAGGTCGGGCGTTCGTTCGGCCAAATTCAGCTCTGCGACAAGGTGCGGAGCATCGAGCCGCGCTGCGCCGGAAGTCTCGATTGGCCAGGGCACATCCGCGCCCGCGCTCGAGCCCGTCGTGACGACCGCCTCGACGGCGGCCGCGTTCAGCAGCGAAGTACCGAAACGAGTGTCGAGGAGCGGACGGAGATGCGCGCCACGGAGCGGTTCGACGCCGGGGGCCGGCTCGACGCGACCGATGACCGCGTCGCCGAACCGGAAACGCGCCGCCGCGGGCCGCTCCGCGTCCAGCCTCCGCTCGGCTTCCTCGAGTCCGGCTGCGAGATCGATGTCCGCCTCGGATTGAACCGCGGCTCGGCCGCGGCCGAGGCCGGAGTCCGTGAGGAAGTGGCTCAGCTGCGCCGGGCCGCGCAGCTCATCCGCGACGCCGCGCCAGTACCAGTAGCGCCGGGTCGTGCCGTTCAGTCTTCGCCACAGGCGGCGGAGTCTGAGCCACTCGAGGCCGTCGAGCGTCCGCCGCGCGAGTCGGCCGAGGGC
>JBOHRM010000504.1:0-3971 GCA_050732715.1 Longimicrobiales bacterium | reverse complement strand
CGCGTGAGGCGCTGGAGCACTGGGCCGCGGACCCCGCAGCCGTGGCGCGCATTCATGTCGCCATCGATTCGAGGACGAATGACTAGATTCGTCTCGCGACGCGACTTCGTGCGCGGCGCGCTCGCGGCTGCGTCGTACGCGAATACACGACGCGACCGCGGCGGTCGGATCACGTTCCGTCCGTGAACAGTCCGCGACAGGTTGGTCGGATGAGCAAGGTCGCAGACGATGATACCATCGCCCCGCAAGCGATCGATGTCGCGCCGGCGGCTATCCCATCAGATGCGGCAACGCGAGGAAGCGCGATCGTCCCCCGAGAATACCTCATCGCGTTCGTACTTCTGACCAGCCTGTTCGCGTTGTGGGGTCTCGCGAACAACCTCACCGACGTGCTGCTCGCGACATTCCGGCGGGTCATGAGCATGTCGGATTTCCAGACCTCGTGGATACAGATCGCGTTCTACGGCTCCTACTTCTGCCTCGCGCTGCCGGCGGCGCTGTTCATCCGCCGTTTCACGTACAAGGCCGGCGTCCTGCTCGGGCTCGGCATGTTCGCAGCCGGCGCGGTGCTGTTCTATCCCGCGAGCCAGACGATGGTCTACGGCCACTTCCTCGCCGCGTTGTTCATTCTCGCCGGCGGGCTGTCGATCCTCGAGACCGCGGCCAACCCCTACGTCGTGGTCCTTGGCCCGCCGGCATCCGGCACGCGGCGGCTGAACCTGGCGCAGTCGTTCAACCCCATAGGCTCGATCACCGGTGTTCTGGTCGGCAAGCTATACATCCTGTCCAATCTCAACCAAGCGACGGACGTCGAGCGCGCGAGCATGGCCGTGGCGGATCTGGCGCGGATCCGGCAGGCCGAGCTGGCCGCGGTCATGGGGCCGTACGTCACGATGGCCGCGGTCATCGTGCTGGTATGGCTCGCGATCGCGTTCACGCCGTTCCCGCGGCGCTCAGACGATGATGCCATGCCTGCCGTGACCTCGAGCTTCCGCCGGTTGCTCTCCCAGAGACATTACACCAGCGGCGTCATCGCACAGTTCTTCTACGTCGGCGCGCAGATCGGCGTGTGGTCGTTCACGATCCGCTACGTGATGGTAAACCTCGGGCTGGACGAAGAGAGCGCCGCGTCGTTCTATCTCGCATCGATCATCGTCTTCTCGGTTTCGCGCTTCGCCTGCACGGCACTGATGAAATACGTCGCGCCGCGCACGCTGCTCTGGGTGATGGCGGCACTGGCTGCGCTACTTTCCGCGATCGTCATCCTCGGCGGCGGACTGCCCGGCGCGTACGCGCTCGTGGGCATCTCGGCGTGCATGTCGTTGATGTTCCCGACGATCTACGGGCTGGCGGTGCAGGGGCTGGGTGAGGATACCAAGATCGGCGGGGCCGGCCTGATCATGGCGATCCTCGGTGGCGCCGTGCTCACTGCCGTCCAGGCGCGCGTCTCCGACGACTTCGGCATCAACGTCGCCTACGTGGTGCCGCTGATCTGCTTCTTGGTCATCGCTTTCTATGGCGCGAAGGGCTACAGGCCTGCAACGACAATCGAATCGTGAGCGCACTGCTCGATCGGCGAGGCGTCCAGCGCTCGAACTCGTAGGAAGACGAGTCGATGGTCTGAACGTCGAGTTGTGGTTGGCGCGAGACCGATGAAGATCACGGACGTAGAGACTATGCTGCTGCGTGTGCCGCTCGGGCAGCGCGCGATCACGGACTCGCAGACGACCGTCCGCGCCGTGGAATTCCTTCAGGTTCGGCTCGCGACCGACGACGCGGGTCTCACCGGCTGGGGGATGAACTGGAGCTACACGCCCGGCCTGAGGGTGGCGCAGGTCGCAGTCGACGAGAGCTACACACCTTTGCTTCTCGGCCAGGACGCATCCCTCCGAAAGGAGCTACTACGCCGCTGCTACTTCTCGAACCACTTCGTCGGCCGCATCGGTGCAGCCCTGGTCGGGCTGGCCGCGGTCGAGTTCGCCCTCTGGGACCTGGCATGCAAGGCAGCCGGGCTTCCACTCTGGCGTTATCTCGGTCCCTGTCGCGAGAAGGTCAAGGCCTACAGCACGGACGGCGGTTGGCTGTCATGGAGCGCTGACGAGCTCGTACGTCACGCGCAGGCGCTCGTGGATCGCGGCTTCGACGCCGTGAAGATCAAGCTCGGGCGGCCAGACCCGCGAGAGGACTACGAGCGCGTCGGCACCGTCCGCCGTGCAGTCGGCGATCACATCAAGCTCATGACCGACGTGAATTGCGCGTGGACTCTCGACACGGCCAAGCGCTGGGGCGGGCGCCTGGCGGACCATGAGGTTTTCTGGCTGGAGGAGCCGCTGCACCCGTTCGACAGAAAGGGCCACGCAGAATTGGCACGAGCCATCACTGTTCCCCTCGCCCTGGGCGAGACGGTCTACACGAAGTGGGACTTTCGCGACTTCATCGAGCAAGGTGGTGTGGACATCGTCCAGGCCGATGCAACAAAGCTGTCCGGCATCGACGAGTGGCTCGAGGTGGCCGCGCTGGCTTCTGCGTACGGCAAGCCCGTGGTGCCGCACACGAACGTGCAACAGAAGCTGCACGTGCAGCTCGCCGCGGCGACGCCTGGCGTCCTGATGGTCGAGAACTGTTATGAGTCCCTGCTCGACATCTGGGAGGAGCCGATTCACGTGACCGACGGCTACTACGATCTTCCCCAGGAGCCAGGCGTTGGGCTCAAAATCAGCGATCACGTGATCGAGAAGCACCGCATTGGGTGACTCGGAACGGGTTGCGAGTCCCAAGTCATGAGTCTCGAGTCGCCCCGCCGCCACCCGTTCGTTCAGCGATGGTGCAGCGGCATGGGGAGCTGACTAGAAGCGAATTCCGAGTCGTGAGAACTGACCACCTACGAGCGATGTCCTTGTCGTTTATCATTCATCCCCTATCGTTGCCGTGAGAATCGATAGCCACCAGCATTTCTGGATCTATCAACCCGAGACGCATTCGTGGATCGACGACCGGATGCACGTGTTGAGACGTGACTTCCTGCCAGCGGAGCTCGAGACGCACCTGAGCCAGTGTGGCGTTGCAGGCTGCGTCGCGGTCCAGGCCGCGCAGAGCCTGGAGGAAACGCGCTGGCTGCTCCGTCTGGCCGACCGACATGAATTCATTCGTGGCGTCGTGGGTTGGGTCGATCTCGTGGCGCCCGATCTGCTCGATACGCTGGAGGAGCTCTCGTCACACGCGCGCTTCAAGGGAGTCCGCCATATCGTGCAGAGCGAGGCGGACGGCTTTCTCGAGAACCCTGCGTTCCAGCGCGGTGTCGCCGCCCTGGCTCGATTCGGGCTGACCTACGACATCCTGATCTACGCACATCAGCTCCCGGCCGCGCTCGAGTTCGTCGCCCGTTTGCCTGGAGTCCGCTTCGTTTTGGACCACCTGGCCAAACCGGACCTTCGCCGCGGTGAGCTCGAGCCATGGGCTACGGCGATGGGACGCATCGCCGCGCACCCGAATGTGTGCTGCAAGCTGTCCGGCCTGGTGACCGAAGCGGTGTGGGGCGCGTGGCAACAGCGCGACCTACTCCCGTTCCTCGACACCGCCTTGGAAGCGTTCGGTGCGGATCGACTCCTGTTCGGATCGGATTGGCCAGTGTGTATGTTGGCTGCCTCCTACGACGCAGTCGTCGAGACCATCGAGCAATACGTGCAGCGGCTGGGCCCCCCCGAGCAGGCCGCGATTCTCGGAGGGAACGCCACGCGGGTGTACCGGCTCTCGTGACGGGATCACCGCTCGTTGCACTCTCGTCCTGGAGTCCGAGGGGAAGATGCGTCGCAAGAACCTCGATATCGATCAGGCGAAGCTGGACCGCGCCCGGTAGACGCTGTCTTCAACTCTCCGAATATTCCTGCGGCCTCAGAGGCCGACGGCCACGCAGCGCAGGCACCACAGCAGGCGACCCGTGAACGTGTCCTGTCCTCAGCGCTGCCCAGGCG
>JBOHRM010000503.1:0-3530 GCA_050732715.1 Longimicrobiales bacterium | reverse complement strand
GCGTTGCGCTGCGTGCCTACCGGCGACGGCATCGATGCCGCGGCACACGACCGGCTCGTCGCCCGGCTCGAACGGCTCGAGCGTACGAAGCTGCGTGCGACGTCGCTCGCCGCCGCGACCGCCGTTCTGCTGTCGAAAATCGATACGCGCGTGCCCGCGCCGGGCGTGGACGGCGCGGCGCCGTGGAGCTCAGCCGGCGGGCACCTGCACCTCACGGACGTTGCCCACGGGGGGTTCACAGGGCGTCGAGCCGCGTTCCTCGTGGGGCTGGATGCGGGCCGACTGCTCGGCCCCGGCGTTCAGGACGCGTTGCTCACGGATGAAGACCGAACAGCGCTTCGCGCCGCGGAGCTGCCCACCACGGCTGAGCGTCTGGCCGAGCGACGCTACGAGCTGGCCGAGCTGCTCGCGCGGCTGCGTGGCGACGTCACCTTGAGCTACAGCGCGTGGGATGCCGCCGAGACGCGGACCGTACCGCCGGCCGCCGAGATGCTCCAAGCGTTCCGGCTGCTGGCCGGCGACCCTTTCGCGAACTACGAGCGGTTCCATGAGCACGTGCGGGTTGTTTCAGCCGTGCCGCGTGCGGCGGGAGCGATCGACGCGGCGGACGTCTGGTTGAATGCGCTTTGGCACGACGGCATTCTGCGTTCCGGGCTGAACGTGGTGCGCGAGGTCTTCCGTCCGCTGGACCGCGGGTTGCGCGCGAAGGCGGCGCGCGAGATGCGCGAGCTCACCACGCACCATGGCGGCATCACGCCGAGGCCGGCGCTGGATCCGCGCCGGAACGATGAGCTCGTCGTGTCGGCGAGCCGGCTCGAGACGCTGGGCACATGCCCGCGCCGCTACATCTTGCGCTACGTGCTCGGTATATGGCCGCCGGACGACCCCGACCTTCAGCCCGACCGGTGGCTCTCGCCGCTGGATCGCGGCTCGCTACTGCACGCGATTTACGAACGCTCGCTGGACATGGCGCGACAGAACGGCTGCGATGTGCGTGCGCCAGGATTCGAGGGGATCGCCTTGCAGGCGCTCGATGAGGCCGTGGGCAGATGGCACCGAATGGTGCCGCCGCCCGGGCGCGCCGTCTATGAAGCCGAGCTGTCGGCGTTGCGCGACGACGTGATGTCGTTCATCCAGATGGTGCGTGGCGCGGCGGGAGAATGGATCGCGCTCGAGCGGCGGTTCGGCCAGCGCGACGTCGAACCGGTCGAGTTGCGGCTGCCGGGTGGTCACATCCGCGTGACCGGCGCGATCGACCGCGTCGACCGACTGCCGGAAGGCGGGCTCGTCATCATCGACTACAAGACCGGAAGCCCGTACGCCTACTCGCGTAGGACTCGCCTCTACCACGGCGGTCGGAGACTCCAGCACGTGTTGTACGCCGCCGTCGCGGAGAAGCTGTTCGGCGAGCCGGTCGTGCGCGCCGAATACCATTTCCCGACGGTTCGAGCGAAGAATCACGCGGCGCCGTACCCGATCGACGAGCTGCGGGACGGCTTCACGATCGTGGATCGGCTGCTCGACCTGGTCGCGCGAGGCCATTTCTTCCCCACGAACGACGCCGCTGACTGCACTTTTTGTGATTATGCGGTCGTATGCAGGGCGGACGGCGACGGTTCGCCGCCGGCGGAGTGGGCGTCGCGCGCGGAGGAGGTCGACGAGCTCGAGGTCATGCGCGAGCTGAGGGCGGCGCCATGAGTCGCACGAGGAAAGCAGCGCGCCGAGACCAGCTCGATCTCTTCGTCTCGCAGCCGGCGTCCGAAGCCGCACCCGCTGAAGCCGGGGGCGAGGTGGCGGTCGAGGAGCGGCCAGCACAACCGACCGTCACCCCGACCGGCGGAGCTCGGGAGCGGGGAGGGTGGCGAAGCGCTCCGTCCGGCCCGGGCACCGCGCACGCGGAAGCCCCGTCCGCGCCGACCGTCCCGAGCACGGACGTCGAACGGACGCTGCCCGACGCATCCGCGCGGCACCGGATCGAGGCGGACCTCGACACGAACCTGATGGTCGAGGCGGGCGCCGGCGCGGGGAAGACCACCGCGATGGTCGGCCGAATGGTGGCACTGGTGCGGTCGGCGCGCGCGAGCATCGAGCAGATCGCGGCGGTCACGTTCACACGGAAGGCCGCGGCCGAGCTGCGGGAGCGGTTCCAGACCGCGCTCGAGGCCGAGCTGATGGCCGCGCGCGAGCGCGGTGACGCGGAGACCGCCGCACGCACCGACGTAGCGTTGCGCGAGATCGACCGTGCCTTCATCGGCACGATCCATTCGTTTTGTGCGCGGCTGCTACGCGAACGGCCGCTGGACGCCGGGGTCGACCCGGGGTTCCGCGAGCTGATCGCGAGCGAGGAGACGCGGCTGCGTCGCGAGTACTGGAATACGCACGTCGAGCGGCTCGCGGCGGAGGGCGCTCCCCGCCTGGCCGAGCTCACGGAGGTCGGCCTCAAGCCGGCGTACCTGTTCACGCTGTTCGAAACGCTCACCGACTATCCCGACGTCGCGTTTCCCGCCGAGCCGGTGGCGCGCCCCGATCCGTCGCGTGCCCGGATCGAGCTCGATGCGCTGCTCGATGATGCGGAGCGGCTGATGCCGCGCGATGAGCCTGACGCCGGCTGGGACGAGCTGCAGACGGCGGTCCGCACGATGTGGTTCTATCGGCGGCTCGGTTGGGAGGATGACCTCCGGTTCCTCGAGGCGCTGGCGCAGGCGTTCTCGCGGCCCAACCGGATCATCGTGGCGCGCTGGGGCGCGACGCCGGAGGCCAAGACGGCCGTCAAATCGCTCGAGCGCAGATTCAACGATTTCGCGGCCGAAGAGGGCACGGGCGGACGGACGCTCGGCGAGTGGTACGCGCACCGCTACCCGATCGCGCTCGCGTTCGCGGGCGAGGCCGCAGCCATGTACGCGGCGGAACGGCGGCGCTCGGGAGAGCTGTCGTTCCAGGACCTGCTGATGCTCACGGCGGCGATGCTGCGCGAGCGGGCGGCGGCCCGCAGCGAGCTTAGCGCACGATATCGTTTCCTTCTGGTCGACGAGTTCCAGGACACGGACCCCGTGCAAGCGGAGGTCCTGTTCCTGCTCGCCTCCACGGACCCGGGATCGGACTGGCGGGCGGGGGTACCCCGACCGGGCTCGCTGTTCGTGGTCGGTGACCCGAAGCAGAGCATCTACCGGTTCCGACGCGCGGACATCACGCTCTACAATCAGGTCAAGGCGCGATTCCGCACGTTCGGCGCGGTGCTCGAGTTGACGTCCAACTTCCGGTCCCGCCCGCCGATCGAGCGGTTCGTGAACGACACGTTTCGCCGCTATTTCCCGGCGCAGGCCACGGTGAAGCAGGCGCCGTTCGCACCGATGCGCGTGGTCGAGGAGGACGCCGAGCCGCAGGGCGTGTTCTTCTACACGTTGAGACGGCAAGGACGGCGCGACCTGGACAACGATCTCGCACGCCAGGACGCGGACCGCGTGGCCAGTTGGATCGCGGCGCGCGTCCGCTCCGGCGCCCGCGCGCCCGGTGACTTCATGGTGTTGACG
>JBOHRM010000502.1:0-2713 GCA_050732715.1 Longimicrobiales bacterium | reverse complement strand
CCAGTACCCTGCTCACCGCCGCCTGCGAGCGTGCCAACGAGCGGCTCGCCGCGGCCCGCGCGGAGCAGCTCGATCCGGCCGCCCTCGTCGAGCGCGTGCTCGAGAAGAGCGCGCGCATCCTGCCCATGCTGACCGACACGGGCCGCGAGATCACCGACGCCCTCGCACGCGGCGAGCGCGTCCTGCTCGAGGGCGCCCAGGGCGCGCTCCTCGACCTGGACCACGGGACCTACCCCTACGTCACCTCGTCCACCACAACCGCCGCCGGCGCGGCGACAGGCGCGGGCATCGGTCCCACGCGTATCGACTCCGTGCTCGGCGTCGTCAAGGCGTACACCACGCGCGTCGGCAGTGGGCCGCTGCCGACCGAGCTCGAGGCGCCGCTGGGAGACCGCCTGCGCGCGCTCGGGGGCGAGTTCGGCGCCACCACCGGCCGCCCGCGCCGCTGCGGATGGTTCGACGCCGTCGTCGTCCGTTACTCCGCCCAGGTCAACGGCCTGACCGGCCTCGCCGTCACGAAGCTCGACGTGCTCGACTCGTTGGACGAAGTCCGCATCTGCACGGGCTACGAGACGCCCGACACCCTGCACGACACCTTTCCGTATGACCTCACCGTTCTCGAGACCGCCTGCCCCGTCTACGAGACGATGCCCGGATGGAGGACCGCCACGCACGAGGCACGCTCGATCGATGACCTCCCCGCCCGCGCCCGAGACTACCTCCACCGCATCGAGGAGCTGACCGGCGTCCCGATTACGCACGTCTCCGTCGGAACGCAACGGGAGCAGATTGTCGCCGTCGCGGCGAAACCGAGCTGAACGGATTTCAATCGCAGAGGCCACAGAGATTCGGAGGACGCGGAGTCGGTGACGATCGGATCACTCCGCGTCCTCCCTTTCCTCGGCGTCCTCGGCGATTGATTCTGTTCATTCGTTCGCCCTGCGTGCTCGCCTGGACTTGAGACAGGCTGGAGCTGCCGCTATACTACTTGGCTCCGTACTGTCTGTCTGACGCGGAAGAATCATGTTCGAGGAGCTTTCAGAGAAGCTCGACACCGTACTCGCCCGCTTCCGTCAGCGCGGGGTGCTCACCGAGCCCATGGTCAAGGAAGGGTTGCGGGAGGTGCGCCGTGTGCTGCTCGAAGCGGATGTGAACTATCAGCTCGCCCGGGATTTCCTGGGGCGCGTCGAGCCGCGGGCCACGGGCGAGCAGGTGTTGAAGTCGGTCGCGCCGGGGCAGCAGATCGTAAAGATCGTGCACGACGAGCTGGTCGCGATGTTGGGCGATCGGCACGAAGGCGTGCGCTTCGCGTCGGTCCCGCCAACGGTCATCCTGCTGGTCGGGCTCCAGGGTTCGGGCAAGACGACGACGGCGGCGAAGCTGGCGAAGCGGATGGCGCGGGAAGGCCGCGGGCCGCTGCTCGCCGCGCTGGACGTGAACCGGCCGGCGGCGATCGATCAGCTCGAGACGCTCGGCAAGCAGCTCGGTGTGCCCGTGTTCTCGGATCGTGCCGAGCGCGACGTCACCCGGCTCGCGACGCGTGCGCTCGAGCATGCACGCGCGGAGCGGCATCGCACGCTCATCCTCGACACCGCCGGCCGGCTCCAGATCGATGCCGAGCTGATGGACGAGCTGCGCCGCGTCAAGCAAGCGACGCGCCCGCAGGAGACGCTGCTCGTGGTCGACGCGATGATCGGCCAGGAAGCGGTGCGCGTTGCGAGCGGGTTCCACGAGGCGGTCGAGCTGTCGGGCGTGATCATGACGAAGCTCGATGGCGACGCGCGCGGCGGCGCCGCGCTCTCGGTCCGCGGCGTGACCGGCGTGCCGATCAAGTTCGTCGGCGTGGGCGAGCGCGCGGACGCGCTCGAGGTTTTCGACCCGCATCGCATGGCCGGCCGGATCCTCCAGCGCGGCGACGTGGTCGGGCTCGTCGAGAAGGCGCAGCAGGCGTTCGGCGCGGACCAGACGAAGGCGCTCGAGCGGAAGGTTGCGAAGGAAGGCAAGTTCGACCTCGAAGACTTCCTCACCGTGATGGGGCAGCTCCAGAAGATGGGCCCACTCGAGGGGCTGCTGAAGATGATCCCGGGCGTCAACCACAAGCTCCTCAAGCAGGCGAAAGTCGATCCGAAGCAGGTCAAACACGTCGAAGCGATCGTGCTGTCGATGACGCCGAAGGAGCGCCGGCACCCGAAGATCCTGAACGGGTCGCGCCGTGCCCGCATCGCGAAAGGCTCGGGGCGCCCGATTCAGGAAGTGAATCGCCTGCTCGAGCAGTTCAAGCAGATGCAGAAGCTGATGAAGCAGATGAAGGGTTTCGGGGCGGGACTGCCGGGGATGAGGATCCCCGGCGGGGCCGGGTTCCCAATGTAACCAACGCGCCCCCGGGCGCCGCCTCGCTTGTAGCCCGCATGCGCACGCGGGCTTTCGGTGGCGCGGCTGGGTTGCGGTCAGTGCAATGTCGCACATCACAAAGCACGCGAAGGTCTAAATGTCTGTACGGATTCGACTCCGGCGTATCGGAAGGAAGAAGCAGCCGAGCTACCGTTTGGTCGTCGCGGATTCGGCCACACCGCGCGACGGCGCGTATCTCGATGCCGTCGGGTTCTATAATCCGCGCATGCAGCCGGCCGAGCTGCGCCTCGACCTCGACCGCGTCGACCGGTGGCTGAGTCGGGGCGCGGACATGAGCGACACCGTGGCGTCGTTGGTGCGC
>JBOHRM010000501.1:0-1993 GCA_050732715.1 Longimicrobiales bacterium | reverse complement strand
GCTCCGGAAAGCGCGGACGCCGCCACCGTATCGATCGCCGCCGGCACCTCGCCGAGGCTTTGCCTCACGTCCGCCCGCCCGGGGTCGCGCGTCTGCGCGAGTGCGACTCCACCCTGGTCGCACGCCGCTATCACTGCGATCGCCGGCAGCAGCAGCCAGCGACTCGTTGTCACGAGAGAACGCATCTCGAATGCACCTCCAATCCGATTCGTACGCATCCACTGATGGGTCCGGTCCAACCTCGATCCGACCGCCGATGCACGCGTCTCATCATCGACCCGGCCCGGGCTCGATTGTTCCCCATCCCGACGTACCCATGGGATGCCTCTCGCCAACCGCTGGGTTGCACGGTCTGAGCCAGAGAGTTTGGGAGCTTGCGGTGGACGGGGCCGGCGGACGCGTACACCTTTCAACGCATGACGCACCAGAAAATGGGTTGCGGGTTGCGGGTTGCGAGTTGCCCGCCACCCCCCAACCGAACGAGAAAACGGGTTGCGGGTTGCGGGTTGCGAGTTGTCCCGCCCCCTGCGTCAGGATCGACGGCGCCGCGGCAGCGGGGTAGAGAGCTATGGAGGCGAACGTAGGACCTGGAGATCGTCTGCCATCGATCTCGCTCGGGCGCGCTGGAGGTAGCGGCGGCGGCATCAACCTGCGGCACGGTGGCAGAGAAGCAACGGTGATCGTGAAGCTGCCGGCCAGGGACGCAGCGCGGTTCGTGCCGTACCTCGAGCGGCTCGCCGGTGCTGGCGCCGAGTTTCGGGACTGGAGCGGCCGGCTGCTCGCCGTCCTGGAAGGCGGTCTCGGCAGCGAATCGGAGCCGGGCGCCCGCGCCGAGGACATCGCGCCAGCAGGAGTTGAAGTGGACGGCCGGACAGCGCCTTCGGATCCGGTTACGGCGCGTCTCGGTTCTCTGCCCTTCCCGGTGCTGGGCGACACGGCGGGCGCGACGCGCGGCTGGGCGCCGGTGGGCGAGGCGG
Organism: Longimicrobiales bacterium; assembly: GCA_050732715.1. Lineage (GTDB taxonomy): Bacteria > Gemmatimonadota > Gemmatimonadetes > Longimicrobiales > RSA9 > JBOHRM01. The sequence continues at coordinate 1,016 of JBOHRM010000501.1, read as the reverse complement.
CCGTGGTCGTTGCCGACCGCTTCGGCGTGGTCTATGACCAGGCCCACAGCCGCGATGCCAACGATCTGCCCGACGCCGCCGCGCTGATCGAGTGGCTGCGCTTTCTCGCGACGCAGTGCCCCGAGTGCGGCGTGCCGGACGAGCCGGGCTTCGGCGAGTACACTTGAGCGATGGCGTGGCGGGCCCTATCCCGGCGGCGGACGAGCCTGCGATCCTCAGCCTCCGTGGCGTGTCGAAGCGCTACCATGAGGGCGAGACGGAGCACGTGGTGCTCGACGGCGTCGATCTCGACATCCGCCGGGGTGAGCTCGTGGCGTTGCTCGGGCCGAGCGGATCGGGCAAGTCGACGTTGCTCAACGTGATCGCGGGCATTGACCCGGCGTGCGCGGGCGAAGTCACGATCGCCGGAACGTCGATCGCCCGGTTGTCGGACCGAGAACGCACGCTTTTTCGCAGACGACACGTCGGGTTCGTGTTCCAGTTTTTCAATCTCATTCCGACGCTGACGGTCGAGGAGAACCTGCGGCTCCCGCTCGAGCTGAACCGAATCGGCGACGGGGACGGCGGTGTGCGATCGTTGCTCGAGAGTGTCGGGCTCGGCGCTCGGGCCACGAGCTACCCCGACCGGCTCTCGGGCGGCGAGCAGCAGCGCGTGGCGATCGCGCGTGCGCTCGTTCACTCGCCCGAGCTGCTGCTCGCGGACGAGCCGACCGGGAACCTGGATGCGGCGACCGGTGACGTCGTGCTCGACGTGCTCGAGCGGCTGACCCGCGAGCAGGCGAGAACGTTGCTGGTGGCAACGCACAGTGATCGCATCGTCGAGCGCGCGGACCGCGTGCTCGTGCTGCGCGCCGGCCGCATCGCCGAAGGCGGGTGACGTGTTGCGTGAGCGGACGCCCGGACCCGCGCGGCCGACGCCGAAGGTCCCCTCTCCCCCGCGGGGGAGAGAGCTAGTGTCCCGTCCCGGAAGTTCCTTGCGCACCGAGAACGCCGATGCGCCCGCAGCGCAAGGCGCG
>JBOHRM010000500.1:0-1669 GCA_050732715.1 Longimicrobiales bacterium | reverse complement strand
ACTCTCACGCTTGGGACCGATGACGATTCCGGGATGACGTCGTTGGCAGGCGCAGACCTCTACCAAGACCTACCGCAGCAGATCGCCGGACTTCGGGACCTCGGCGATGAGCATCCGTTTCTGTTCTATCAGAAGCTTGGTTACGTGGTCACAGGTGTGATGCCGGACGCCAACGGGCGCGGCCGGCCCGATATCTACATGTCGAAACCAACGCGGTAGCGAGACCGAAGCAGGCGAAGGGCACGCCCCCTTCGCCGCTGAAACACGGATTCGGCCTGAGCTTTACTCCAATGATCGTCCAGATTCAGCAGGAGCCGCCGTCGGCGCTGGCGGACTATGCCCATGTGCCAAGCGCCTTTGAGGTCCGCGAGCGCTTCGCGGTCATCACGCCTAACGCAGGCCTCGGCGGGCTCCATTTGCTTGCCGAGCGCGTGGTCGAACCGTATGTGAAGGATTACGACGCCGAGCCCGGGCAGCACCCGACCGCATGGACAGCTCGCTTCGACCTCGCTCGGTGGGGAATCCTCACGGCGTGGGCGGATGGCAAGCGCGTGGGTGGGGCGGTTGTCGCGTGGGACACGCCGGGGGTCGAGATGCTCGAGTGGCGCTCGGACCTCGCCGTGCTTTGGGACCTTCGTGTCCTCCCTGATCTGCGTAGGCGGGGCGTCGGCACTTCGCTCTTCCAGGCCGCGGAGGAGTGGGCGCTGACGCGAGGCGCGCGGTGGCTCAAAGTTGAGACCCAGAACATAAACGTCACCGCCTGCCGGTTGTACGCCCGGCAGGGGTGCACGCTGGGCGCTGTGCATCGGTTCGCATACGCAACGCTACCCGACGAGGCGCAACTACTCTGGTACAAGCCGCTGCACCCGCGCCAGGCCACAGCGAGCTGACGCAGCCCCGCGCGACGTGGCACCCCCTCGGCCGGTACGTCGTCGCCGTTCGGGTTGACTCTTCTCGATCCCGGACCGATCCGCTCTCCCTGGTCGTGTTTGCAAAACCCTGAGCGATGGTATATACTGGTATGTATCAGGAGGCGCTATGATCAAACCGAATCGGGGTGGACGCTCAGACGTTCCGAAGCGGGCCAAGGTGTTCTGGACCGGCCGGTCGCAGGCGGTACGGCTGCCGAAGGAGTTTCGTTTCGACGACGATGAGGTCGCAATCCGGCGCGAGGGGGATCGGGTGATTCTGGAGCCGATTCGCGCGGCGCCCGGGTGGCCGAAGGGATACTGGGACCGGCTTCGCGAGCTGACGAAGGGGTTCACGTTTCCGGATGTCGAGCCTCTACCCGGAGGGCACGATCGTCCAGGCCTCGGCGAATGGTGAAATACGTCCTCGACACGAACACGTGCATCGCCGCGATCCGGAACCACGTGGCCGTCCTGCGGCGCATGATGAGCATGCCTCCGGAGGAGATGGCCGTCGCCGTCATGACCGTCGCGGAACTCTGGTTCGGTGCGCTCAAGAGCGCGAATCCGGCACGAGGCCGAGCCGTGACCGATGCGTTTCTCGAGCCGTTCGATCTGCTCCCGTTCGATGAGGCAGCCGCCGATTCTTACGCGAGCACTCGGCGCCACCTCGAATCACATGGCACGCCCATCGGCGAACGCGACTTGATCATCGCATCAACGGCGCTCGCGCAGGATCTCACTGTGGTCACCAACAACAC
>JBOHRM010000499.1:0-5314 GCA_050732715.1 Longimicrobiales bacterium | reverse complement strand
ATTGGGTTGTCGTGGCGGTCTACGGCGTCGTCACGCTCCTCGTCGGCCTCGTGTTCACCAAGCGTGCGGGCCGCAGTCTCGAGCAATACTTCCTGTCGGGCCGCAAGCTGCCGTGGTGGTTGCTCGGCACCTCGATGGTGGCGACCACCTTTTCGACCGATACACCGAATCTCGTTACCGACCTGGTGCGGAGCGGCGGCGTCAGTATGAATTGGCTGTGGTGGGCCTTTCTCATCACCGGCATGCTGACCGTGTTCTTCTACGCCAAGCTCTGGCGCCGGTCGGGCGCGCTCACCGACATCAATTTCTACGAGTTGCGCTATTCGGGAGCCCCTGCCGCCTTCCTGCGCGGCTTCCGCGCCATCTATCTCGGCGTCTTCTTCAACGTGATGATCATGGCGGCCGTGACGCTCGCGGCGATCAAGATCGGCGGCGTGCTGCTCGGCATCTCGCCGGTGGCGATGGTCGTGCTGGCCGGAGGCGCCACGGTGGTGTTCAGCATGGCTGGTGGGCTGCGCGGCGTTCTGATCACCGATTTCCTGCTGTTCTTCGTCGCGCTGTTCGGCTCGATCGTGGCCGCGGCGGTGGCGCTGGCGCAGCCGGAGGTGGGTGGGCTCGGGGGGCTGCTCGCGCATCCGGACGTCGGTCGCCGCATCGCGCTGCTGCCGGACTTCGCGGACCGCGACGCGCTCGTCACGCTGCTCATCCTGCCGCTCGCGGTGCAGTGGTGGAGCGTCTGGTACCCGGGGTCCGAGCCGGGCGGCGGCGGATACGTGGCGCAGCGGATGCTTTCCGCTCGGACGGAACGTGACGCGACATCCGCGACGCTCCTGTTCAACGCCGCGCACTACGCGCTGCGGCCGTGGCCGTGGATCATCGTTGCGCTCGCATCGCTCATCGTGTTCCCCACACTCGAGTCGCTGCGCGACGCGTTCCCCTCGCTCCCCCCCGGAATCCTCGGCCATGACCTCGCCTATCCCGCAATGCTCACGCTCCTGCCGGCCGGGCTGCTCGGCCTGGTCATCGCATCGCTCGCGGCGGCGTACATGTCCACCATCTCGACGCACCTCAACTGGGGCGCGTCCTACGTGGTGAACGACGTGTGGCAACGGTTCATCGAGCCACGCGCGGATCAACGCCGCCTCGTATGGGTGGGCCGCACGGCGACGGTGCTGCTCATGGTCCTGGCGTCCCTCATGGCGCTCTGGCTCGACAACGCGCTCCAGGCGTTCCAGATCCTGCTGCAGATCGGCGCGGGCACCGGACTGCTGTTTCTGCTGCGCTGGTTCTGGTGGCGGATCAACGCGTTCAGCGAGATCACCGCGATGGTGGTCTCGTTCTTCGTCGCGCTCTATCTCGAGCTCGTGCATCCGCAACTCTTCGGCGCGACGATCGGCACGGGCGCGAAGCTGGTCATCGGCGTCGGCATCACGACCGCGGCTTGGGTCACCGTGACGGTTCTGACGCCCCCGACATCGGCCGGTGCGCTCGAGCGCTTCTATCGCCTCGCCACGCCCGGCGGACCGGGTTGGAGGCCCGTGATCGAGCGTGCTCGTGCGGGCGGACGCGATTTCCCTGACAGCGGTCGCGCTTGGACGGTCCCGGCGGGTTTGCTGGCCGCCGCGGCCGGATGCCTCGCGGTCTACTCCGCACTGTTCGGCATCGGGAACCTGCTGTATGGACGATACGCGCTCGCCGCCGCGCTGCTGGTGGCGGCGACGGCGGCGGCCGTCTACGTTGTGCGAGTCTGGGGACGAGTGAGCGGTGAGGCGCCACTTCATCAGGTTGAGCCGAGGGTGACCGCGCCGGCCGAGCTGTGATGGGTCTCGAGTGTTGAAGTCGTCACCGATGGTGCGGACCCGACCGCGGCACTCGTACGTTCCGAGCGCGACACTCGCGTTCGTCAATCCAAGTCGTGTCACGAAATGTTCGAAATCTGACCCTGAGGCGACATCTCGGCTGTCGATCGCCTCGCGAATGTCGCGTAAGGAACACCTCGGTGTCACCGCGGGGTCGAGCGGCAGGACCCAAACATCGCAATGGAGGGTGATCGAATGTCGAACCGTTTCGATCGCAGAGATTTTCTCAAGACCGCCGCCGCGGCGGGTCTCGGGCTCGGCGCGGGCGCGAACCGGCTCGATGCCGTCGAGTCGCTCGACGTCGATGCGTTCACAGACGGGTTCAAGGAGAAATTCGGACCGGCCTTGCGATTGCGTCGAGGCGAGCTGTTCCGCGCACCTCCGATCGAGACGGTGCGGATGGGGCTCGTCGGCGTCGGGCACCAGGGCACAGCGCACGTCGCCAACTTCCTTGGTCTGGACGGCGTCGTCATCCAAGCCGTGTGTGACATCGTGCCCGACAAGGCCGCCCGCGTCCAGGCGATGGTGGCCGAGGCCGGCCACCCGAGCCCGGCGGCATATTCGAACGGGCCGGAAGACTTCCGCCGCATGTGCGAGCGCGACGACATCGACCTCGTGTTCACCGCGACGCCGTGGGAGTGGCACGCGCCGGTGATGCTCGCCGCGATGCGCAACGGCAAACACGCGGCGACCGAAGTGCCGATGGCGCCGACGATCGATGCGCTGTGGGAGCTCGTCGAAACCGCCGAGTCCGCGCAGCGTCACTGCGTGATGATGGAGAACTGCTGCTACGACCGCGCCGAGTTGATGATTCTCAACATGGTGCGGCAGGAGCTCTTCGGTGAGCTGCTCCACGCCGAGTGTGGCTACCTGCACGACCTCCGCGAGCTCAAGCTGACCGACTTCTACGAACAGCGTTGGCGCGTCCGCCACTCGATCGAACGCAACGGCGACCTCTATCCGACGCACGGCGTCGGCCCCGTCGCTCAGTGGATGAACGTGAACCGCGGCAACCAGTTCGAGTACCTCGTGTCGATGAGCAGCAACGGACGCGGCTTGAACCTGTGGGCCGGGGAGCACATCGGGCTGAACAGCCCGGAGGCCCGTCAGACCTACGCCCTCGGCGATGTGGTCAACACGCTGATCCGGACGACCGCCGGTCAGACGATCCTCGTGACGCACGACACGAACTCACCCCGTCCGTACAGCCGCAAGATCCTGCTCCAAGGCACGCACGGCGTAATCCGCAAATACCCCGAGCAGAAGATCCACATCGAGGGGAGAAGCCCCGAGCACGCGTGGGAGGACCCGGCAACGTACGAGGCCGAGTTCGAGCATCCGCTCTGGAAGGCGCTCTCCGAAGCTTCGCGCGGCGCCGGCCACGGCGGCATGGACTATATCGAGGATTTCCGCCTCATCCAGTCCCTGCGCGACGGCGAACCGATGGACATGGACGTCTACGACGGCGCCGCGTGGTCCGCGATCTCCGAGCTCAGCGAACGCTCGATCACCCAGCGCGGCCGCTCGATCGATTTCCCCGACTTCACCCGCGGCGCGTGGAAGACACGGCCGCCGCTCGGCATCATCGCTTCGTGAGCTCGCGCTCCGCGCTCGGGTTCCGGGTTCCGAGTTCCGAGTTCCGAGTTCCGAGTTCCCCCCACCCTCACCCGGGTTTGCAAACACTGCCCGTAATATTACGTTCACGGTAATGTACGGAAGCCATGCGACGGACGAAGGCAATACATCACGAACCACTCAGCGCGGCCGTGCTTCACGTGCTCCTCGCATTGAGCGAGGGGCCGCAGCATGGGTACGCGGTGATGCGGCGAGTCGAAGAGGAGTCGGGGCGAGTGATGGGGCCGGGGACGGTCTACGGCTCGCTGCATCGGCTATGCGAGCTCGGGTGGGTGAAGGAAGCCGGGCCGGACGCGACGGATGCGAGAAGACGGAGTCGGTATGCGTTGACGGCGCGGGGCAGGGCCGTGTTGAAGGCGGAGGCACTTCGTCTCACGCGTCTGGCGAGCCTTGCGCGTGAGCGCGGGCTCGTGGCGCAGGAGGGCCGGTGAGATCCGGGCGCGGCGGGCTCGAGCGCTGGCTTCGGGCGTATCGGGCGGCGCTGCGCCTGTATCCGCCGTCGTTCCGGCGGTGCTATGGCGAGCGAATGCTGGAGGACGTGACGGACCTGTTGGCCTCGGAGCGAGCCGCCGGCCGTTCGCTCGCGCGCCCTCTCGCTCGAATCGCGGCCGACGTGATGCGCTCGGCGCCGCGAGAATGGCAACGTGTCGGGTCGGATGTCCTTCGCGCGTCGCGTTGGGCGAGGTCGATCGCGCAGCTCGGGACGCGTGGAGTGGCTTTCGACGCCGTCGCTTCAGCGGGCAAGGCCCTTCGCCGCCGCCCTGGGTTCGCGCTGGGGATCATTGCGCTACTCGGCGTCGGCATCGGCGCGGGTGCAACGGTTTTCTCGGTGGTCAGCGCTTACGTGCTGCGGGCGATGCCGTATCCCGAGCCCGACCGGTTGGTGTCGGTGGTGGGTGGCGCGGCGGTGTTGCCGGAACGAGCGGGCGATCTGTTCGAGATTCCGGTGACCTGGGAGCTGGATGCGTTCACGCTGGTAGGTGAGGCGGGTCCGGAGCTGGTGTATGGCGCGTGGGTTTCGCGCGGCTATTTGGAGGTGTTCGGTGCGCGCGCGGCGGTGGGTCGTCTGTTTGCCGCCGAAGAGGCCGGGCCGGGCGGCGCGTCGGTCGCGGTGATCAGCCACGATCTGTGGCAGCGGCGGTACGGCGGTGACCCGGCCGTGATCGGCCGGCGGGTGAGACTGTTCAGCTCAGACCGTCCGGAGGACGCGGAGGTGTTCACGATCGTGGGCGTCCTTGCTCGCGACAGTTGGCACTTCAACCGATACACGGAGTTTCTGGCGCCGCTTCGCTCGGACAACCCGGTCTATGCCGGCCGGCTGCGGCGCGGCGTGACGCGGGAGACGGCGGCACGTGTGCTGGAGGCGCGGAGCCGTGAGACAACGCAGGCGTTGCCGGAGGATTTTCGGGTCGAAGTCGTGCCGCTCCAGGAGCGGTACACCGACTCCGTGCGGCCGATGCTGCGCGCGGCGACGGGTGCGGTGCTGCTCCTGCTTCTCGTGGCGTGCGGCAACGCCGCGGCGTTGTTGCTGGTGCGCGCGAAGGCGAGAGAGCGGGAGCTGGTGATTCGACGGGCGCTCGGTGCGAGCAACGGGCGCCTGGGTCGCGAGCTGCTCGCGGAGGGCCTGCTCCTGTCCGCCGGCGCGTGCGTCTTCGGGCTGGTGCTGGCGACCGTGGCTTTGCAATGGCTCGGCGCGGCGTTCGAGGCGCATCTCGGACCGAGCGTCCCCGGCGGACTCGACGGGCTCCGGGTCGATGCCCGAGCGCTCGCGGCGACGCTCGGCGTCACGGTGCTCGCGGGCGTCGCGTTCGCGCTGGTTC
>JBOHRM010000498.1:0-2041 GCA_050732715.1 Longimicrobiales bacterium | reverse complement strand
GCGGGGTTCTTGGCGAACTTTGCGGCTTGGCGCGAGACCCACTGCCATTCGCCGTTGCGCAAGCCAACGAGTATTACGCCGTGCCCCGTCCCGCGGCCTGGAGCTCGGGAGTGGTCGCAAATCGCTCTTGCAGCGAGCGGACCTGACGGCGCTGGGAGCGCATCGCGATCACCGCGCCGAACGCCGCCTCGGCGGCGGACATCGTCGTGCAGTATGGCGTCCTGCGCAGGATCGCCGCGCGCCGCATCGCGAAGTCATCGTGCTGAGACTTTTTGCCCAGCGGTGTGTTGATGAGCAGGTCGATACCGCCGCTGATCAACAGGTCGACGATGTCGGGACGGCCTTCGTTGCGCTTAAACACGCGTTCGCTGGGTATGCCGCGGGCGCGCAGGTAACGGCACGTGCCGTCGGTCGCGAAGATGCGGAAGCCGAGATCGTGAAAGCGGCGCACGATCGGTGTGACGCTCGGCTTGTCGCTGTCGTTCACGGTGACGGCAATCGCGCCTTCTGCGGGGAGCGGCAGCCCCGTCGCGATCGCCGCCTTGGCGAACGCCATGCCGAACGACTCGTCGAACCCCATGACCTCGCCGGTCGAGCGCATCTCCGGGCCGAGGATGATGTCCACATCGAACTTGTTGAACGGCAGCACCGCCTCCTTGACGGCGACGCCTGGGACGGCAGGCTCATCGGGAACGCTGAGCTCGGTGAGCGTCGCGCCGCCCGTCACGCGCGCGGCGAGCCGCGCGAACGGAACGCCTGTCGCCTTCGAGACGAACGGCACGGTGCGCGACGCACGAGGATTCACCTCGAGCACGTAGACAACACCGCCCTTCACGGCGAACTGCACATTGATCAGTCCGATCACGCCGAGCTCACGCGCGAAGCAGCGGGTGAGCCGGCGCATCTCGTCGAGGTCACGGTCCTTGAGCAGATAGGGCGGCAGCACGCACGCGGAGTCGCCCGAATGCACGCCCGCATCCTCGATGTGCTGCATGATGCCGGCGATGACCACGCGGTCGCCGTCCGCGAGCGCGTCGACATCGGCCTCGAACGCGTCCTCGAGGAACACGTCGATCAGCACCGGGTGCTCGGGCGACGCGCGGATCGCACGCTCGAAGTAGGCGCGCAACGACGCCTCGTCATAGACGATCTCCATGGCGCGGCCACCGAGGACATACGACGGACGGACGAGCACGGGATAGCCCACCTGCTGCGCGACGCGTACCGCCTGTTCCGCGCTCGTGGCGACGCCGTTCGGCGGCACCTCGGCACCGATACGGCGGCACACGTCGGCGAAGCGGTCTCGGTCCTCGGCGCGGTCGATCGAATCGACCGACGTGCCGAGGATCGGCACGCCCAGCGCCGCGAGCGGCTTTGCGAGCTTGAGCGGCGTCTGCCCACCGAGCTGGACGATGACGCCGTGCGGCCGCTCGCGCTCGACGATCTCGAGCACGTCCTCGAGCGTCAGCGGCTCGAAGTACAGCTTGTCCGAGATGTCGAAGTCCGTCGACACGGTCTCCGGGTTCGAGTTCACCATGATGGTCTCGAAACCGTCGTCGCGCAGCGCGAGCGCGGCCTGTACACAGCAGTAGTCGAACTCGATGCCCTGGCCGATCCGGTTCGGGCCGCTGCCGAGGATCACGATCTTGCGGCGGTCCGACGGCGGCGCTTCCGTCTCCGACTCGTACGACGAATAGAGATACGGCGTCGCGGCCGGGAACTCGCCCGCGCACGTGTCCACCCTATGATAAGTCGGCCGCACGCCGAGCCGATGCCGCTGCTCGCGCAGCGCCGCCTCGGACGTGCCACGCATCCTTGCAAGCTGCAAATCGCCGAAACCGAGGCGTTTCATGTGCCGCAGCTCGCGTGCACCGGGCTCCGCGCGGCCGGCGAACCACGCCTCCGCCTCGACTAGCTCGGCAAGCTGGTGCAGGAACCACGGATCGATCGCGGTCCGCTCGTATAGTTCGGCGATCGGGACGCCGGCGGCGAGCGCGCGTTTCAGCTGGAACGGGCGCTCGGCGGTCGGCCTGCGCAGCGC
>JBOHRM010000497.1:0-1800 GCA_050732715.1 Longimicrobiales bacterium | reverse complement strand
GTGTACAGATACTGATCGACGCACGCAATGCCTCACCGCTCAAGATATGCCTGGCTCGAAATCACCCCAGTTTGGGTGCCGTGGTGCAAGCGTACAGCACTCTCGGCGAGGCGTTTAGCGCGTTCGTGCGGGATTTCATCCGAATGCACGTCTACGAGAAGATCTCTGCACATGTGCCGTCGGCAACTCGCCAAGGAGCCGAAGCGCTCTTGAACCAGATACGGCGGACTCGTGAGCTGTTCCGCTATAACGAAGAGGAGCTCGGATCTCTTGAGCCGTTGTTGTCGGACCTTCTCTCACGACGAGAGCTTCCGTTTTTTCAGGCCCCGCATCAAACGAGAATCATGTGGGCCCAGCATCGCATTGTGTACGTTTTCACGCATGCCGGCGGGGATCTTTCTCTGTATTACGATATTGAACTCACAGAAGGTGCGCCGGCCGGTGATCAAGGAGGTCTTCACCTCCCGACCACGACTATAATCACGAAGAGCAGGATATTCGTGCCGGTGCCCGATGCGTTGCACAACGCGTTCGCGCTGGTCGCCGGTGAGCGAAGGTTCCACGTAAGGTTCGATACGGTGGTTAGGTGAGGAGTCCGGCTACGCGGGTGGCCACCTAACGAGGGTTAACGAGGGTGGTTACACCCGGGGCGTTAGCTCAGCCAGCCTGTATCATCTGAAGAATGAGCAAATTTCATCATTCGAGCCGTCTCACAGCGCCAATCTTTGTCTTGGCACAGTCCGCGTTCGCGCCCGGCGGGTCACTCAGCGCTCAGGATCAGTCTGCCCATCGCTGGCAGGAGCTGTATGAGGATGCCAGTTGCCACTTTTTTCTTGATACGGCCAATGTGGAGGAAGGGCGGCCCGGCAACGCGTATCTCGTTTCGTACCAGACGATCCACGGGAAGCGGCGAGAGCATGATGGGGTGCCCTGGAATCGTGAGATTATCCGCAGCTTGCTGCGATGTGAGCCGGTCTCGTTCATGACCGTGCACATCACAATTTATCTCGACGATGGTCCACCTGTCGCGAGGGAGGGAGGCGATCTTGAAGACGTCGTCGATCAGCCGTGGAAGGAGGCTGCCGCATCAGTCGACAGACCCGCAATGAAACGCGCACGCGAGATCATCCGGGGCACGGAGCCGTCAGTTTTCTCGGCGGGTCACACCACCTCGTAGTATGACGGCTTCCTTCGACTCGGTACCGGCCGCCGGGTGGCACTCGACGTTTACGGTCGAAATCGCGGCATCACCAGCAGCGTCAGCGGCCTGCAAAGCCGGGCAACGCACGCGGCCATGACGATCGCGAGCCCATTCGCCGCTACTCTCACCGTTTTCTTCTCACGCGTCACCTCCTTCCGCGTCGTACTCGATCTCGGCCTGCTCGATCTCGCGCGGTATTGCCCGCGAGTCGGCATCGTCGGTCGGGATGAACACGCTACTCTCCAGGTGGCCCGCACCGGTCGTCACGATCGCGTCAATGCCGGCTTCCTTCAATCTGCGGTGAAGCAGCTCGGCCACCCGTTTCCGGCCGGTGTAGATCAGGTAGATAGTGCGCTCCTCCTTTCGGAGTTGACTCGCTCCGGCCACGCGAGCCATCACGACCGCCCCGGCTTGCCGGCACCGCGACCCGCTCGTGTTCCTCGAGCCAACGTCTGATGTCGCCGGCGACAAACACGAGCTCGCCGCCCAGCTTCCGATGCGGGATCATATGGAGACGGCCGTGCCGCCCGTTTGCGGCCGCTGCTCGCTCGCTCGTGCGGCGGTAGATCCACGATCTCGGACGCCCCAGGGCCTCCTCC
>JBOHRM010000496.1:0-3380 GCA_050732715.1 Longimicrobiales bacterium | reverse complement strand
CAAGTCGTCCACATACTCGCCCCAGGTGGACGTAAATCCACAATCGGGGAAATGTAAATGATCGTCCACAAAGTGGTCAAGTGTTGTTGTTCATCGACACTAGGCCCCATGACTGCGAGAGCGAGCTCGAGCGAGAGAGGCAAGCTGAGGCTGCTGTACGAGGCCGCGCCGCTCGCGTTCATCTGCGAGCACGCCCGCGGGCGAGGCTCCGACGGCGAGCGCAACGTTCTCGATAAGCCGGATTCGATGCATGAACGCACGCCGCTCTATCTCGGCTGCGCGAGTTCGTCGAGACGGCGCCCTGCCAACCTTGACGCATCGGCCTGCTGCGCACTATTATGCGTATATGTTCAGATTTATGAACACATATGCAGAATTGTGAGTGAGGATGGACGTGGCGCATCCTATTCGCGTGGTTTGCCCCACGCTGGAGGGTCCAGTACTCGAGGTGTTGAGCCGCACCAAGCGGCCGCTAACCGGCTTGGAGGTTCATCGTCTTGCAGGAAGCGGTTCACCAAATGGTGTGCGGCTGGCGCTAGGCAGATTGGCTCGTCAGGGCCTGGTAAACGCCGAGGAGCGGGCGGCGGCAGTGTTCTACGTCGGCAACCGCGATCATCTCGCTTGGCCAGCGGTCGAGCTCTTGACCGGTTTGCGCCGAAATCTGCTCGACAGACTGCGGGCGGAGCTTCGAGACTGGCGGCCCAGGCCGGTGCATGCCTCTCTCTTCGGGTCCGCGGCACGGGGCGACGGCGACGCTGGCTCTGACATTGATATTCTCGTGATTCGGCCGGAAACCGTTGGGGAAGACGAATCCCCCTGGAGCGACCAGGTGGACCGGCTGCGCGATCAGGTCCGCGCCTGGAGTGGCAACAACTGCCAGGTGTTTCAGGTCGACCCGTCCAGGCTTGCGCAACACGTGCGAGCACGCGATCGACTCGTGGAGGACTGGCTTCGCGATGGGATCACAGTGGCGGGGCCCGACCTGCGCGCGATCCTGCCGGACTACGAAGTCCGGTAATGAGTGATGAGCCTGCGGAAAGGCGGCCGAATCCAACCGTGCGGACCGCAGCACGCTCGGGCGCGCTGGGGGCAAGCGCGGGCATTCATCGAAGTGGCCGAGCTGGTTGGAGTGGAGCAAGATGAGTTGGCAACCCCGGCCGTTACGGCTGCGCTAGCGGTCCTCGCGGGGATCGCCGCGTCCGACGCGGCGTGCTGTGCTACGCTCGGCGAACGGTCCCGTGCCGAGGATCATCGACAGGCTCTAACCTTGCTAGGCCAGATCACTCCTGACGGTCCGGCCATGCGGCGTGATCTGGGACGCCTTCTCGCCATCAAAGACGACGCACACTGAGTTGTTCGTCCACAACGGCCCCTTCACCAGCACCTCGGCCTCGTTCACATGGCGCTCGAACTGGTCAGAAGGGACGGGTCCGCCAGATGGTAAGTACTGCGGATGAACCGGCGGTACTCATCTGCAACGTGGCGCCCGCTGCCGAGTATGCTGGCGACATTAAATCGGCCCTCCGAGCGCGAGCGACGTCCGCCACTGACCCATACGGGTTTCGGTGAACTGCGCCCTGAGCGCTGGATTCGGCCGGGCGCCCACTCCGGCCGCGATGTCCACGCCATCGGGGAAGTCGAGGTCGTAGGCGCGCAGCCGGTGCTGTCGTGTCCCGTTTCCGAGATCGATTGCGCATCTATGTGTGATGGCCGGCTCGGAGTGGGTTCGAATGGCCCGTCGCGCGCTCGCCCTATGCGAGCGACTTGCTTCCAGCCGGCTCGGGGACAGCATCATTGGAAACACACCGCCGGCCCGAGAGAACGCTGCCATGGACCTCGCGCAACTGCTCTACGCCTACCGTCGTCCGTACTCGTGGCTCCCAAACGAGTGGATCATCGACAAGGTGCTGTTCCAATCGCGACAGCTGGATTTCGACATGGAGCTGCAGACGCAGACGAACTGGTGCTGGGCCGCGACATCGACCAGCGTCTCGCGCTTCTACTGGACCTGGAGCTCGTGGACGCAGTGCAAGGTGGCGAACGTCGAGCTCGAGTTGAGCGACTGCTGCGGCAGCACGGTGCCGTCGGCCTGCAACGTTCCATGGTATCTCGACCGGGCGTTGGACCGGACGAACAACTTCGTGAGCTGGAGCGGGGTCGCCAGCTTCGAGACGGTGCGGGCCGAGATCGACGCAGGCCGGCCCGTCGGTGCGCGCATTGGTTGGAACGGCGGCGGCGGACACTTCATGGTAATCTACGGCTACAGCGAGATCGGCGGGGAGCGGTACTTCGACATCGACGATCCGATCTACGGAAAGAGCCACTTGACCGTGGCGGACTTCACCAGCAACTACCAGGGCAGCGGAAGCTGGACGCACACCTACCTCACAAAGAGCTACGTCCCGATCATGGTCTTCAAGCCCCTGTACGTGAGAGAGCCCATCTTGAAGAAGGTATGGGCTTCCCGGCACCTGCTCCACCCGCCGATTCCGGGCGGGGCACAGGCCGCCGAGCCCGAAGAGGCGTGGCGTCGCTCGTCACTCGCGCTGGCGCACCGAGTGTACGTGATCGGACTGGACGGGCTCGTGGACGAGAAGGCCGGCATCTCGGCTGCGGCGCCGGTGGCCGTGCGTGTGCTCGAGAGCGCGAACGACCGGATCGAGGCCCTTTTCGACGTCACCGATGAGGAGGACCCGCGCGTCCAGCAGATGTCGGCGTCACTCCCTTATCTGGACAAACTGTCCCGAGGATTGGGGCGCTGCTTGTCGCTGGCGGAGCAGGAAGCGAATCGAAAGGCGAAAGAACGAAAGGAGAAGGGCAAGGGAGAAGAGGGGGGAGCGGACGCGCAGTTCGAGCTACGGCTTTTGCGGGTGCCGGCCCTCAATTTCGAAGCATTCTGGCTGCACGCGGAACGTGAGGGCGCCGAGGACCGGCTCGTGCCGATTGTGAGCCTCGGCGGCCTTCACCCATTCGAGCCCGTTTCCGTGGATGAAGCGCTGGCGAGGCTGAGGAAAGAGGCGGGCCCGGCCGCGGGGATGGACGACCGCATGGGGGCCTGAATCGTGGCCACGATCGCGGAGAAGTTCGAGGAGCTCCGTCGGGCGGGCATCGACCTCGGAGAACCGGTCGGAGACGAGACCGAGATTCCCGACGGCGGCCGCGTTCGCGATTTCGAGGGCGGCAGCATCTACTGGCGACGGCCGCTAGGCGCGTTCCTGGTGCGGAGCGACATCCTGGACCGCTACCGGGAGCTGGGCGGACCGGAAGGTGAGCTGGGCCACCCGCTGGCTGACGAGGCCACGACGCCGGATGGCCGGGCCCGCTTCTCGCTTTTCGAGCGGGGATCGCTGTATTTCATGCCGCACAACCGCGAGCTGGGC
>JBOHRM010000495.1:0-3696 GCA_050732715.1 Longimicrobiales bacterium | reverse complement strand
GCTCGCACCGTTCCTGAGCGCGCAGAACAACGGGCGGCTGATCGCGATGCGGCGCCTCGCATTCGCGCTGCAAGCCGGCGCGTACGCGGCCAATGATGGGCAGAAGATGCTCGCCGTGCTCGCCGTCACCGCCTACGGCGCCGTGTCCTGGACGCTCGGCATCGTGGCCGTTCTGTTCGCGCTCGGCACGATCGCGGGCCTGCCGGCAGCCACCCGGACACTCGGCGTTCAGGTGCTGAAGACCGGGCCGCGCGAGCAGATCACCGCGCAGCTCTCGGCGGCCGCCGCAGTCTTCGGCAGCGCCGCGCTCGGCGCGCCCGTCAGCATGACGCAGGCGGTATCCGGCGCGTTGGTCGGCACGGGCATGCGCCGCGGGCTGCGCCAGATCCGCTGGCGCGTCGCGGCACGGCTCGCACTGGCGTGGCTGCTGACCCTGCCCACCTCCGCACTGGTGGGGTTGGTGCTCGCGCTGGCCCTCGGACGCGCGCTGTGACGGGGCGCATTCGCCGGCTCTGGCGTGACCTGATCGGGCGCGGCGACGCCGTGCTGATCGACATGCTGCTGCGGCAAACCGACATCGCGTTTCGCGCGGCGCGCATCCTCAGCGCGGCGCACGGGCGTGGCGAGGCCGGCACGGACGTGATCGCGGCCATCGAGAGACTCGAGCACGAGGGCGACGACCAGCGTGGCGTGCTCCTCGCCGAGCTGGCCCGCGCGCTCAGTACGCCGATCGACCGGGAGGACCTGTTCGAGCTGTCGCGTGCGCTCGACGACGTGGTGGACGGCCTCCTCGATTTCGCGATCGAGGCACGCGATTACGGCGTGGGCGCGCACCCGCGGTTCGTGCCGCTGCTCGACGCGCTCGCGCACGGCCTCGAACAGCTCGAGCACGCGATCCGCAAGCTCTATGGCGGTGCGGCCAGCGTGCCGACCGCGGCCCGGGCGGCCAAACGCGCCAACGCAACCCGTGATGCTTACCACCATGCGATGAGCGTGCTGCTTCGCGAAGACCTTACCATCCACACCGTGCGCCAGCGCGAGCTGCTGCGCCGGCTCGACGTCACGGGTCTGCGGCTGGGAGAGGCGGCCGATGCGTTGACGTTCGGCGCGCTCAAACGCGGGTAGGTCAAGCGCCGTCACCGAACGCCGGCCCCACCGCCTTCCCGGGTCCGGCTCCAGTTTGACGGCCCGGGCGGGACGCACTACCTTGCCGGTTGGACCTCAGGGCGGCGAACGCGAGCCGCCGTCTTCGCCGGTGACCAACGAATCCTCGAAGCACCTACACCAACGATCACGAGCCTCGCGTAGGGCTGGCTAAGATGGGACGACCATGAAGAAGCGCTTCCAGCTCGGACGATCCATCGTCGTCGTGTTCGCGTTCTTCGCGTGCTCCGCGCGAGCCGCCATCGCGCAGAATGATGTTCCCCCAGACGGTCAAGCGGAAACGGACGCACCGCCCGTGTGGCTCTTCCAGTCCTTCTTCGCCGACGCGATGGCGGACGGCGCCTACTGGGGTGGTGGATTGTCCGTGCGCGATTTCGACGACGGGAGCGCGATGCAGCTGGACGCCGTCGGGAGCTACGCCATCACCTCGCAGATCGAGGTGCAGGGTCAGCTCGGTTTCGCGCGCATCGATCCGGGCGAAGGCTCGAGCGCATCTGGATTCACGGACCTGCTGCTTGCGGGCCATTACGTGTTCGACAACATCGGCACGGTCTCCGCGATCGCCGCCGGCGGCTACGTCGAGCTGCCGGTCGGCAAGAGATCCGTCGGCGGAAATACGCTCGACTTCGGCGCCTATGGCGCCGTGCGGCACATCGTGAACGAGCGCGCGACGGTGACCGGCAACCTGGGCGTGGATTTCGTCGAGACGACGGACTTCCAGCTTTCACTGATCGGGTTCTGTGACCCGTTCTTTTTCGGGGTGTGCGCCGCTCCACTGTACGAGCTGGAGCGCAAGGCGTCGCTCGGCATCGGCGGCGGCGTCATATACGCCATCGAGAACGGATTGAACCTGATCGGCGAGCTGCGCCTCGAGACGGTGTTCGACTACGCCGCGCTCAGTGGTGGTGTCGATTACGCAGGCGAGCTCGGCCACATGCGTGGTTTCATCGCCGTCGGCCTGGATGACGGCGCGCCCGATTTGACCCTCAATATCCAGCTGCTCAGGGCCTGGCGGTAGCGGCACCAGGCGACGTCAGAAGGGCCGCGCCGAACACGCCCGCGCTGTCGCCGAGCGCGGGCCGCAACAGCTCGGTGCGCAGCTCGCGGTTGAAGAGGTGTCGCTCGATCGCGCGACGCGTCTCGGCGCCATAGAGCATCTCGACATTGCCGACACCGCCGCCGATCACGATCGCCTGTGGATCGACGATGTTGATCAGCGCGGCGATCGCTTCGCCGAACTTGTCGCGCAGCCGGTCGGCGACCGCACGTGCGGCGGGCTCGCCGCGGCCGGCACGATCCATGACCTCCGCGAGACACAGCCGTTCGCCGGTCTGATCGCGATAGCGATGCTCGAGCGCGGGCCCCGAGATCACCGTCTCGACGCAGCCGCGGCGCCCGCAGTAGCACGCCACACCTTCGCCGCACAACGGATTGTGGCCCCATTCGCCGGCGATGCCGTGGGCGCCCTCGAGCGCGCGGCCGTGCACGACGATGCCGCTGCCGACGCCGGTGCCGATGATCAGGCCGATCACCACGTTGCGGCCGCGCGCCGCACCGAGCGTCGCCTCGGCGAGCGCGAAGCAATTCGCGTCATTGGCGATGGCCACGTCGACGTCGAGCGATGCGGCGAGATCGGCCGGCAGCGCGCGCCCGTTGAGACAAACCGTGTTGCAGTTTTTCATGAGCCCGGTCGACGGCTCGACCGCGCCCGGTGTGCCGAAGCCGATGCGCGACGGGCGAGCGCGGCCGGCGTCGGACTCCAGCTGTTCGATGACCGCGCGGACTCGATCGATGATATGGTCGTAGCCGAATTCACTCTCGGTGGGGACACGCCTGCGGTGCAGCGCGCAATCGGGTCGGGCGGGGTCCAGGATGACCCCCTCGATCTTCGTTCCGCCGACGTCAACGCCCCAGAGAAGCATCGCTCGGAGCGAGGGCGCTCGAGGCTAGTCCGACCGGTGAACCTTCTGTCGACGATGCCACAGGATCCATCCGAAAAGGAAAAACGCCACGATGGACAGCTCGATCATCAGCCAGAGCGCCAGACTCATCACACCTCCAAGTTGTACACACCTCGCCGGGTGCACGACATCGACCTTGCGAGGAAGCCCGAGCGTACGGATTATCACACAGGGACGGCGGCCGCAAGGAGCAGACCCCACCGTCTCCCCCCGGCGGACGCAGGCGCGGGAGACGTGCGCACCAGCGCATCCGCGTCCGCAACCGACGCGCTGGCACGGTTCCCTCGGGCGGCGTGTCGCCGAGACGTAGAGAGGCGAGTGATGGGCTTTTTCCTCATGGTGACGGCCGTGATCGTGCTATTCCCCGTGTTCCTTCAGGTTCGGGCGAAGGAGTACGCGTGGCGCGCGGTATGGGGCTACGTCCTGTTCGCCGTGGGACTCTTCTCGGTCGGCGCGAGCTACTCGTTCCTCGACGGCAGCGCCCGCCGCAACCTGTCCATCGCGGGCTTCGCCGCGATCCTCATCGGTCTGCTCGTGCAGGAGGGTCCCCGCGCCAGCCGCAGCACCGAGC
>JBOHRM010000494.1:0-3881 GCA_050732715.1 Longimicrobiales bacterium | reverse complement strand
GTATTCTACTCGTCGTCGCGCTCGCGGCGAGCTGGCTGCCGGCAAGGCGGGCCGCACGGACCGATCCTCTGGAGGCACTCCGATCAGAGTAATCGGTCCTCGGGGGTTAGGTGATTCGTGCTCACTGCCGATTGCGCTGTGGTTGGCCGTGGGCATCGCGTACGCGGGCGGCCGATGGCGCCAGGTGGCCGGCGGCATAGACTTCATTCGTTTCGCGGGCAAGCTCTTCATCTACTCCATGCTGATCGCCCTCGGCTGCGGCGTCCTCACGGGGTTCGTGGCGATGCTCTTCGAGGCAATCAGCATCGAGCCCGAGCCGTTCCTCGAGTCCTGACTGCTGCTATCCGGCGCGGCGGGCGCCGGAGTGGTCGGTTTCCTGGCCGGTCGAAGCCAAGCAGAGCGTGATCGAGAACATGGCGCCGGTGTTGACGCGCCTCGTCACGCCGCTCTTCGCCGCTCGGCTGGTCACGTTTCTGGCGACGCCGTGCGTCTAATAGGAGACGGCTATAGAATTGCACATTCGCGGCGGAGTGCGCGGATGACGACATATCCAGGGCGAAGGTTGAGAATGAGGGCGCATAACAAGCGCACGCACGCGGACGTGTCACTACATCCTTGCAGGCCGATCGTCCTTGGCTGCCTCACCGTGCTCGCCTTGGTGTCGGGAGTGGCGTGCGGTCCGCAAAGAAGCGCGTCCGACGAAGACGACGAGCGGGCGCGACGCGTGGATGCCCTGTTCACGGACCGGATCAAGCCGACCTCACCAGGCTGCGCGGTCGCCGTGGTTGAGGATGGCCACGTGGTTTTCGAGCGCGGATACGGCCTGGCGAGCCTGGAGCTCGGGGTCCCGATCACGCCCACAACAGTGTTCAACATTGCCTCGACCTCGAAGCAGTTCACGGCGGCCAGCGTTGCGCTATTGGCCGAGCGCGGCGCCCTCAGCCTTGACGATGACGTCCGCAGGTTCGTTCCGGAGCTGCCCGCCTACGAGCGGCCCATCACCATTCGGCATCTCGTCACGCATACGAGCGGCCTGCGTGACTACATCGCGCTCATGTATCTCGCGGGCCTCCCGATCGAGTCCGTGTACACCGACGCTGACATCATCGCGATCATGGCGCGCCAGAAGGCGCTCAACAGTCCACCGGGTGAAGCGTTTCTCTATTCCAATTCGGGCTACGTTCTCCTATCTGTCATCGTCGAGCGTGCGACAGGACAGCCGTTCGGGCGATTCGTGGAGCAGGAGATCTTTCGGCCTTTGAAGATGCGCGCGTCGCGCGTCTATGACGACCGCACGATGATCGTGCCGCAACGCGCGACCGGCTATCACCGCAAGCCGGATGGATCCTACGGCGCCCGCATGTCCAGTTGGGATCGCGTCGGCGATGGCGGTGTGCTTACGACAGTCCGAGATCTCGCGCGATGGGACGCGAACTTCTTCAAGCCGGTCGTCGGCCGCAAGCTCATCTCCGAGCTCGTCACGCCGCAACCCCTCGCAAACGGTGAGTCATCCGGGTATGCATTCGGCCTGTCCGTGAACACGTTTCGGGGTCAGCGCGTCGTGTCGCACGCGGGCGGCATCGAGGGGTTCCTCGCCGACATGGTGCGTTTTCCGGATCAACACTTCTCCGTGATCTGTCTCTGCAATGACGACGGAATAGCGCCGACGACCTTGACCCGCCGCATCGCAGAGATCTATTTGGAAGATGTATTCGAGGCACAGACGACCGCCCCAGAGAGTGCGTCTCCTGTGCGCATCGAACCGCCAGTGCTCGAGGGGTGGGCTGGCCTGTATCGAAACCCGGACACCCGCGCCAACGCGACGGTGCGCGTGACCGACGATCGCCGCGGACTGGCCATCCAATGGACTGGGCCGCCCATCCGGTTCGATCCCGTGACAGCCGAGAGGTTCAGAGGCGCCGGCGAGGTGCGAGGGCTGAGCGTCGAACTCACATCGAACGGCTTCCACCTCACGCCCGCGTTGGGATCACCCAGCACGTTCAACCGCGTGCAACGAGTTTCACCCAGCGCGTCAGTGATCGCCCAGTATGTCGGCCGCTATCGCAGTGACGAGCTGAACGTCACCTACGCCGTTGACGCCCGGGATGGGCGGTTGTGGTTGGATCGATCGGTGAACCGCGCTGAGGAACTGGCACCGATGATTGCCGACGAGTTTAGCGCGGGTAGCCTCATGCTCGCGTTTCTCCGCGACGAACGCGGCGCGGTCGTGGGATTTCGTCTGAATGCTGGTCGCGTGCAGAACCTGACCTTTACGAAGCTCACTTCCCGCCCTAGCGAGTAATGCCATGGTGTGCTGTCCTCCGACCGAGCAGCCACGCCATGATCTGATCGCGGAACCATCACAGCGGCGCAGAGTTGATCGTAGTAGGAGATGCGAAACCACTCGCCAATGACCTGAGATTGCCGGGCCGGGTGGGAGCGATGTTCCATAGATGACTCTCGCAACGACGGCTCAGCGCCTTCGGGCGACAACGTCGGCAAAGGCGATCTCGGTGTCGTCGCCTCCGCGGCGCAGTTGAAGCTCGACGGGCTACCCGTCTCAGGCGGCCGATAGATTTGTTTGGCCGCCAGCGCTACTCCCAACGCAACGTATCGATCGGATCGACGTTCATCGCCCACCTCGCCGGGAACAAGCTCGCCAGCAAGGCGATCGCCGCGAGCCCCACCGCGGCGGCGTAAGTCAGCGGCTGCGCCTCCACGCTTGATCGTGACACGGCCCTCTGGAGCGCCCGGGGACCTGTCTTCCATCCAACACGCTGCTGCTCCGTTCAGGGACGTCCCTCTCCGGGCGTCGGGAACGTCAATCTCCAAAGGCGTGCGATCCTCATGCCGCCGGCCAAAAGAAGAGCTCGTCACGGGTGATCGTGCAAACGGCTGAGGCCGTCCGTTCACCCGGATGCGAGCATGTGCAGAGACCACGAACCTCGAGCCCGAACGCAGCGGAATCCCACGCGCAAGCGCGCGCTTCATCACCTCGTGAAGCGTGGCGTGATGACGCCGCGTAGCCGCCAGGCAGAGGCTCTGCGCGTCATCCTCGCGTTGCGGCCCCGGTATCTCCGCGTGAGCGCAATCGCGGCGGTGCTCTCGATCAGCCGGCGCACATTCACGCGGCTCTTTGGGAGCGCTGGTCTGCCCTCGCCACAGGCGTGGATCGGACTCGTCCGCGCGCTCCATACGCACCGCGCCATCCTGAAAGGCCGAAGACTGAAGGAGGCCGCGATCGCGGCCGGCTACCCGGATCAGTTCACCATGTCGAACGCGCTCCATCGCATGACCGGCTTTCGTCCGAGCGCGCTGCGAGGCGTCGCCTGGACGCAGCTGGTCGACGCCTGGATCGCCCGCCAGCAGCATCGGGGAACCCTCGTGCGGAGGTTGGCGGACCGGTTGAGCGAACCACCGACGCCTCCCTGAATCCGCATCGGAGAAGAAAAAGGGTGAACAAAATTGGGGGTGATTCACCGTCTCAGATCACCTGCTGTTCATTCTCCACTTCCAAGCCAGGGGAGCCACCATGAGCCGGAGCATCAACAAAGTCATCCTCGTCGGCATCGTCGGACGCGATCCCGAGGTTCGCACCACCTCTGCGGGAACGAAGGTGACCCATGTGTCGCTGGCCACGAGCCGGCGCGTGTCGAGGAATGGCAAAGACTTCGAGCGTACGGAGTGGCATCGCCTTACGCTGTGGGACCGACTCGCCGAGTTCGCCGAGGACTACGTCCGCAGGGGTCAGCGACTCTATGTCGAGGGACGCCTGGAGTACGGCTCGTTCGAGCGGGGCGGCTTAACCTTACCTACTGCCGAAGTCATCGCCCGCGACGTGGTGCTCGTCGGCACGCTCGACTCGCAGAGCGAGGAGGGCT
>JBOHRM010000493.1:0-7008 GCA_050732715.1 Longimicrobiales bacterium | reverse complement strand
GCCCTGCGCGAGCAGCGCCTCCAGCGCCGCGAGCCCGCCGCCCAGCAGCACCTTGCGCAGCCGACGAGTGCGCGGCGGCCGGCCGCGCTGGAGGAACCCTGTCAGGATCCCGGCCACGCCGACGCTGCACATCAGCAGCGGGGCGAACACGGGCGGGCCCATGACCACGTTGTAGCGGCCGACGTGGAACCCCCCGGGCATGCGGCGGATGCCACGCAGGTGGTAGATGAAGCCGATGATGCCGTCGGCGATGACCACGGCGGAGATCGCGGGGAGCAGGCGTTTCGCGGCTCGCTCGTCGAACACGGCGGCGATCGCCGCCGCGGCGGCGGGTGGCATCAGCCAGATCGGTGTCCACATCAGCCGATTCGAGAACGCGCCGCGCCGGTGCTGCGTGAACGCCTCCGCCCCGCTCACCACCGCGGACAGCCCCGTGATGGCCGCCATGCTCCGCTGGAACCGCCCGTCCCGGATCTCATCCCGGAGCATCTCCATCTCGTCGCGGACGCGCCCGAGCGGCCCCTTCCCATTCAGTTCCAGCCTCATGCCAACTCCGTTGGAATTGCGAATTGCGAGCTGCGGGTGGACTCCCCACCCATCCCTGCCCCTTCGTCGACGGGCCCTGCCCCTTCGTCGACGGGTCCCTCCCCCGCCCAGCCCGGCGTCTAGCGGTTCGCCGTCACCTTGGCGAGGCGACGGCGATGTTCTGGTGCCGCGACGGTGGCACGCTTCCCAGGGGCGGGTGCGGCGTCCGATTACGCTGCGAGCGGCGCGCGCGGCCGACGACGTCACTGATGACGTAGGCGCCGGCGGCGGCGACGACGACACCGAGCGTGACCACGATCCCGATCTCGAGCACCTTCGCAACGGCGGTCACATCCGTCCCGGCCTCGCCCCGACGGGGAGAGCTTCCTGCCCGGCGCTTCATCGGCCGGAACCGCGCCTGGCTGCCCATGCGGGCGATGTCCTATCGCGATCCTCGCAGCGGCGCTTCGAAAACCTCCGCCACACTCGGAACCCGTTACCCGCAACCGACGGCGCCGAAGGCGACGGAGGTCGACGAAGGGGCAGGGATGGGTGGCGTGGGGAGTCCACTCGCAACCCCTCGTTCATATCGCGACCCTCCAGCGCTCCGCGTCCTGGCGCTTGAACTCCACGCCGATGCCCGGGCGCGAGGCGTCGCGGTGCAGTGCGCCGCCGGTGGGGCGGAGCGCGCCGTCGAACAGCATCTGCTCGATGCGGACGTGGTCGTGGAAGTACTCGATGTGGCGCAGCGCCTGGACCGCGCATGCGGCGTGGACGTGCAACGACGGCGACGTGTGCGCGGAGAGCGGCATCGAGTGCGAGCGGCAGAGCGCGCCGACGCGCAGGAACTCGGTGATGCCGGCGCAACGCGACGCGTCCGCCTGGAGCACGTCGACGGCGCCGGCGTCGAGCATGCGGCGGAAATAGTGGACGTCGTAGCCGTATTCGCCGGCGGCGATCTCGATGCCGGCGGACGCGCGGTCGCGGAGCAGTCGCAGCCCGTCGAGATCGTCGGACGTGACGGGCTCCTCGAACCAGCTCACGCCGAGGTCGGCGAACGCGGCCGCGAACGCGAGCGCCTGCTTGCGGTCGTACGCGCCGTTCGCGTCGACGAACAGCTCAGTGTCGGGCCCGATCGCGTCGCGCGCGGTGCGGACGCGCGCCAGGTCGTCTTCCGGACGCGTGCCGATCTTCATCTTTACGCGCGGAATCCCTTCCTCGACCCAGGCGCCGAGCTGCTCGCGCAGCCGGTCGAGCGGGTACGACGTGAACCCGCCGCTCCCGTAGACTGGCACCGCGGCCCGGACCTCTCCGAGCAGCTTCGAGAGCGGCAGCTCGAGCAGCTTCGCCTTGAGGTCCCACAACGCGGCGTCGACGGCGGCGATCGCCATCGAGCAGATCCCCGGCCGGCCTAGGTTGCGGATGGCGTAGACCATCGCCTCCCAGGCCGCGGTCACCGCCAGCGCGTCCATCCCCACCACCACATCGGCGAGCAGGTCCTGGATCAGCCGCGCGGTCGACGGGCTTGCGTACGTGAACCCGATGCCCTGCCGGCCGCCGGCGGAGACGTCGACCACGACGAGCGTGGTCGCGTTCCAGGCGAGCGTGCCGTCGGCCTCCGGGAAATCGGTCGGGACGGTGTACGCCGCGGCGTCGACGCGATCGATCGTGACCTCGGTGGTCCGAGCGGCCACGCGGCCGCGCGCAGGCTGCCGCGTCGCACGCCAGCGCGTCTTCCGCGCCGCCGTCTCCCCGCGCGTCACACCCGCCCCCATCTCACATTCCGCTCCATCGACTCTCCCCTCACCTTCACTCCCGCCGCACCCGCATTCAGGTCGTCGAACGCTCTCATCCACGACTCGACTCCGTGCGGCTACGGCGGCACTCGCGAACGTTTGGGCCGGTATGGAGTTCTCTCGCAAAGGCAAGCTCGCCAAGGGGACGCCAAGACGGCTCGGTTACGATCTTCGCGTTCCCTTGGCGCACTTCGCGTCTTGGCGAGAGGATTCCTACCACGCGCCGTGACCGCAGCCAATGATTCCCAGTCAAATCACTTCCCGGACTTTATCCGACACGACGGTCTTGATGATGCCCCAGCGCCCGGGCTGACCCTTGGCCAGCGCCTGCATGAAGTTCAGCGTCTGCTCCATCGTGATCTTGCCGGGCAGCGGCGGCTCGTCGGGGTCGACCACGGCCTGGACGATCGCCGGCCCAGGGTGCGCGAGCGCTTCGCGCAGCACGCGCTCCACGTCTTTCGGGTCCTCGACCGTGAAGCCGCCGGCGCCGCACGCGCGCGCGACACCCTCGAAGTCGATCGGCTGGAGCTCGATCCCGAACTCGGGCGCCGCCTCCATCGCGATCTGCTCCCATTTGATCTGGCCGAGCGCGTTGTTCTTGATGACGATGACCTTCACGGGGAGGTTGTACTTGACGAGCGTCGCGATCTCGGCGAGCAGCATGCTCAGCCCGCCGTCGCCGACGATGCAGACCACCTGGCGGCCGGGGTTGCCGACCGCGGCGCCGATGCTGTACGGCAGCCCGTTCGCCATGGTCGCGAGATTGCCGGAGAGCGAGAACGACATGCCGTCGCGGACGTCGATGTAGCGCGCCGACCACGTCGCGATCGTGCCGCTGTCACTCGAGACGATCGCATCCCTGTCGAGCAGCTTGTTCAGCGTGTGCGTCACGACCTGCGGCTTCATCGGCGTGTCCATGCGCGTGCCCCGCTCCTCCATCAGCTCGCGCCACTTCTTCATCCGCTTCTGCGCCGTCTCGAGGAAGCCGCGGTCGGTCTTCTGCTGGACGCGTGGCACCAGCGCGGCGAGCACGGCGCGACAGTCGCCCACGAGCCCGACCTCGGCGGGGTAGCGCAGTCCGATACGGTCCGCGTCACGGTCGATCTGCACCGCGCGCGCCTTCCCCGGCTTCGGGTAGAACTCCATGTACGGGAAGCTGCTGCCGGCGATGATCAGCGTGTCGCAGTCGCTCATCGCGTCCTGAGACGGCGCGGTGCCGAGCAGCCCGATGCCGCCAGTGGTGTAGGGGCTGTCATCGGGCACGACGGCCTTGCCGAGCAGAGGCTTGACGATCACGCCGGCGACGCGTTCGGCGAGCGCGAGCACCTCCTGGCGCGCGCCGAGGCAGCCGCGGCCGGTGAGGATCACGACCTTCTTGCCTTCGTTGATGAGGGCGGCCGCCTGGTCGAGCAGCGTCTCGGACGGCAACGGCGGCGGCTCGGCGCGCAGATCGCCGCTGTGCTTCGGCACGTTCGCGCCCGAGCGCATGCCGTCGGTTTTCCAGTCCTGGATGTCCTTCGGGATCGTCAGGTGCGCCACGGTCTGCGCCGTGAGCGCCGTGCGGATCGCCTCATCGACCGCGTTGCCGACGTGCGCTGGCCCCATGACCCGTTGGCTGTACGCCGCCACGTCCATGAACAGCTTGTCCAGGTCGACGTCCTGCTGGTAGTGCGTGCCGATCAGGTCGTGGAACGTGTGGCCGGTGATCGCGAGGACGGGCTGGCCGTCACACTTCGCGTCGTAGAGGCCGTTCAGGAGGTGCACGCCGCCCGGTCCCGACGTCGCGAGGCAGACGCCGAGCCGGCCGGTGTACTTCGCGTAGCCGCACGCGGCGAACGCGGCCGCCTCCTCGTGCCGGACCTGGATGAACCGCATCCGGTCCTGCGACCGGCGCAGCGCCTCGAAGATTCCGTTCACGCCGTCGCCGGGGAACCCGAAGATCGTGTCCACACCCCAGTCGACCAGCCGGTCGATCAACAAGTCCGCAGTCGTTTTCGACATGCAAAGCCTCCTATTTTCCATTCCCGCCAGGTCGCAAGACGCGGGCCGGGTCGCTAGGCAGCGCTTGAACGGATTTCAATCGCAGAGAACGCCGAGGTGAGTGAGGGCCGCAGAGTGGTCTGACACCGCTCCGCGTCCTCGCAAACCTCCGCGGCCCTCTGCGATTGAATTCTGTTCTTGTGAGGGGTCCAGGCGCACGGCATTCGAAATAGATGGACCTCTCGGTCATCGCGCCGGAGCTGTCGCCGTATCGGTGCCCATGCTAGGCGGCGCCGCAGCCCGGTGCGCGCCGGTCGACGTGCGTGAGCGCAGGAACTCGAGCAGTGCGTCCATCTCGGAGGGCGTGAGGTTGCCGGCGAACGCGGGCATGTTGTAGCCGCCGTTCATGATGCGGATGGTCATCTCGCGCGGCGTCAGGCGGTCCGCGATGGTGGTCAACGCGGGCCCGCGGTGGCCGCCGTGGTCCTCGATGCGGTGGCAGTACAAGCAGCCTTTGGCGTAGAAGACCTGCGCGCCGTGGTAGACCGGGCCGTCGGTCGTGCCGATGAGGCGCGGCGGCAGCGGCTTCACGCCGAAATCGGGTACCCAGTGGGACTGGTAGGCGGCGATCGTGAGGATCGTGAGCGCGAGCACGGTGAAGCCGACGGCTCCGACGGCCCACGGCCGCCGGCGCGCGCTGCGCTCGCCGCGGTTGAACAGCAGCGGGATCGCGATTAGCACCCCCACCAGCAAGATCGGGCCGCCGATCATCAGGTACGACTCGGCCCAGTGCGGCATCATCGCGAGGATGGAGAAGTAGAAGAGGAAGTACCAATCCGGCGCGGGATACGCGTCGATGATCGTCGGGTCCGGCGGCTTGCTGAGCGCGGGCGGGCCGAGGATGACGGCGAGCGCGACGATCGCGGTGACCACGAACGTCGCGAACACCACGTCACGCCATGCGGCGTTCGGCCAGAACGGCACGCCCTCACGGCGCAGCAGCGCGTGGTAGCGCTGGCGGTACGTGGCCGGATCCACCGGCTCGCCCACGCGCGGCGGCTCCGAGATGCCGTTGCGGATGACCAGGAACAGGTGGAACCCGACGAACAGGAAGATCAGCGCGGGGAGCACGAAAACGTGCACGGCGAAGAAGCGAGACAGCGTCGCGCCGCCCAGGAAATCGCCGCCGAAGAGGAACCGCGCGATCGCCGTGCCGATGAACGGCGCGCGGCCGGCCATTTCCGCCGCGACCACCACGGTCCAGATCGCGTTCTGGTCCCAGCGCAGCATCTGCCCGGTGAACGCGATCAGCAGCGTCAGCAGCAGCAGCCCCGCGCCGATGAGCCAGTTCATCTCGCGCGGGAACTTGAACGCGCCCATCAGGAACACGCGGACCGCGTGGATGCCGATCAGCACGACCATCGCGGACGCGCCGAACGAGTGCATGCCGCGGATCACACGGCCGAGCGTCGCACGGTTCGTGATGAACTCGAGGCTCGAGTACGCCTGGTCCGCCGACGGCACGTAGACCGTGGCGAGCACGATGCCGGTCACGACCTGGATCAGGAACGCGACGAGCGTGGCACTGCCGAACACGTACGCCCAGCCCGTGCGCGGCACGATGTGCTTCGCGATCGGCCCGAGCGCGTGCCAGATCCCGGTGCGGTCCTCGAGCCATGCGAGCAGGCGACGGAGGCGGTTCATGCGCGGGCCTCCTCGGTCCATTCCGCAGAGCTGGACGCTCCGGCTGAGCCGCGCGTGAGCTCAGCTGGTTGCGTTCCCCTATGAACTCGGAACTCGGAACCCGGAACCCGGAACCTTCGTGTCATGTCGTGATCGGCAGCGGCGTGGTACGGATCTCGACCGCGTCGCCGCGCACGCGCACGGGGTAACGAGGCAGCGGGTGCGGCGGCGGCCCGCCCGCCACGTTGCCGTTGCTGTAGTAGACGCCGCCGTGGCACGGGCACATGAACAGGTTCGCCCGTTCCTCCCAGCGCACGGGGCAGCCGAGATGCGTGCAGTCGATCGAGAACGCGATGAACTCGGACTCGCTCTCGCGGCGCAGCCATGCGGCGGTCTCCGCGACCTGGCCGGCCCAGCGCAGCGGAGACGGGTCTTCTAAGCGGACCGACGTCGTCGTGCCGACGGGGAACCGCGAAACGTGGCCGACCGCGCGCCAATGTTCGATCTTTGCACCGAAGAACGGTGCGAAAATGAACCCGACCACCGGCAGCCCGACGATCGCGGTGGCCACCGCGCCGAGCGCGAGGCTCAACCGCGTCATCCACGTACGCCGATCCATCGTCTCGCCCGCCGGCCGCGCGCCGCCCCGGGCGCCGGCGTCCGAACCGCCGCTCACGTGATCCGGCGCCATGGATTCGTCCGATTCACAACACATCACAACCTTCCCCGCCGCGACCAAAGTTGATGCTTCTGCGCATTCCCCACGCTCGCATTTCCCCGCACAATCGGCCCGCGCAACCGCGCCCGCGCCGTCCGGCCTGACGTTCGCCGTCCCTAATTGCCCGCATGGATCATCTCCCGGATCCAGAACGCGAGCGCGACGGCGAAGACGGCGAGCCCGCCGTAGATGAGCAGCGGCGAGCTGATCGAGCCCCACGCCGCCCAGACCGTGCCGAGCGCGAGGAAGACGGGCCAGTACATGGGCCGGGGCACGCGAGCTGGGCCGGGCCGCGAATCGCCGCGC
>JBOHRM010000492.1:0-1828 GCA_050732715.1 Longimicrobiales bacterium | reverse complement strand
CTGCTCGAGCTGGCGCACGGCGCGACCACCGCGCTGCTCGAGCGCATAGTGCGCGCATGGAAGAAGGGGAGCCGGACGGACGAAGCGGAGCGGGACCGCGAGCGGCTCGAGTCGCGCACGTTCTCCGTGTTTCCCGATGACGACGGCATGTACGTCGTGAAGGGCCGGCTCACGCCGGAGGTGGGCGCGCTGCTGATGCGGGCGATCGAGGCGGCGGGAGACGCGCTATACCGCGCGGCGGGGGCGGTCCCTCGTGCGGCGTCGCAGGCGGATCGGGAGGCAGCCCAGCGTCGCGCGGATGCGGTCGGGCTGCTCGCGGAGCGGGCGCTGGCCGCAGGTTTCGTGGCTGGAGAAGCCGGGAACGTGGCCGAGGTCCCGATCAGCGGCACACGCGCGGAGCGGTATCAGGTCGTCATCCACGTCGACGCGGAGACGTTGTCGAGTGAGGGTGAGGGCGGCCGCCGCGCCGAGCTCGAGGACGGGACAAACCTTTCAGCTGAAACGTGTCGCAGGCTCGCGTGCGACGCGAGCGTCATCCGCGTGACGCGCGGGAACGGAGGCTCCGTCCTCGACATGGGGCGAAAGACGCGCACGATCTCGCCCGCACTGCGTCGCGCCCTCGAGGTCCGCGACCGCGGCTGTCGCTTTCCCGGATGCGGGCTGCGTTTCACGGACGCGCATCACGTGCGGCATTGGGCGGATGGGGGCGAGACCAGCCGGGCTAACTGCTTGTTATTATGCGAGTTGCACCACCTCCTCATGCACGAGGGCGGTTGGCGCGTCGAATGGTGGGGCGCGGGGCGGCCGGTGTTCATCGATCCCCAGGGCGGCACGCATTTCGACGGTGGATGGCAGCCGCCAGCGCTTCCCGAGCAACCGGTGGAGACGCTGGTTCAGCAGAACCAGCGCCTGGGCATTGAGCCGAATCCCTGGACCGCAGGCGCCCGTTGGCGGCACGAACGTGACATTCCGGACCGCGTGTATTTCCGGGCGCTCGAGGCGTTATAGAAGCGTGACGAACGATCTGCGATCGGAGTAGTCGACGTCCGGACCGCCGGAGGTTTCGACTACGGATCGTACGAGCTTCGGCATTGATGAAAACGGCTCGGGATACGGCTTCGAGTTTTCGCGTGGGCAGCCTCTGGATTCGGACCGTCGTTCCAGCACCCCGGTCGTCGGTGCCACGGTCTCCAACCCTCGAACGACCCACCCGAATCCACACCGGCGCGGCGCTCGCTGTCGCTAGCGTCAAGGCTCCCCTTGCTGCGCCCGGCGGCTGCGCCCGCCGACCAATGCTGACAAGACGAACGGGCCCGTAACTCATGCCACCTACGGTGCTCCCCTTTCGGCTAACGCCTCCAGCAGCCGTCGACGCACGTTCATCAGCGTAATCCCTACCACCGCGCCAGCTTGCTCGTCGAATCGGATCAGAACCGACTCGCCGACATCTATGGACACGGCAGGCTTCGGATCCCCGATCGAGATGTAGAGAACATCTCCTTCCTCGTCGTACTCCCAGCTCAACGATTCCGGGCCCTCTAGGATTCTGAGTGCTTCCATATCACTCTCCTGCTTACGGATGGGCGGGTCGTAAAATACGAAGTGATGACGAACCCGTCCTCAGCGGATATCTCCCGGTACACGACAACCAGGAACTTCGTCGTGAGCGGCGTTCCTGGATAGAGGCGTATTGCCAGCATCGCGCCCCCATCGCCCTCTTGCACTTGATCGGGAGCGCCGACGGTCTCGAGCACCCTCGCCTTTTGCTCCCCCATCTCGGGGTGCCGGCGAGAAATGTGGTCCCACCTCTCATCAGTCAGCCGAACGG
>JBOHRM010000491.1:0-3364 GCA_050732715.1 Longimicrobiales bacterium | reverse complement strand
GTGCGGCGCGCGCCGCCGCGCTCGACCCGTCGGTACCGCTTGCGGTGGTGCAACTCCTCGAGGACGCGCTCGCCGCGCAGACGCAGAACGCCCGTTTCGGATCGCTCGTGCTCGGCGTCTTCGCCGTGCTCGCGCTCGCCCTCTCGGCGATCGGCCTGTACGGCGTGATGGCGTTCGTGGTCGCCTCGCGCCGGCGCGAGATCGCGATCCGCATGGCGCTGGGCGCCGAGCCGGGACGCGTGCTGTGGGCCGTCGTGCGCCAGGGGATGGTGCTGGCCGGAATCGGAGCCGTCGCCGGCGTCGCGGCGGCGCTGCTGAGCGCTCGGCTCTTCACGGCGATCGAGGCACGGCAGAGGATCGAGGTCGAGGGCGCGAGCCTGCTGTACGGCGTGCAGCCCTCGGATCCCACGGCGATCACGGCGGTGGCGGCGATCCTGCTCGTGACCGCGGCGCTCGCGAACGCGATCCCGGCGCTCCGCGCGGTGAGGACCGACCCGCAGATCGTGCTTCGAGGAGATTGAGCGGAACGAGTTCCGGTTCCGGGTTCCGAGTTCCGGGTTCCGAGTTCCGGGTTCCGGGTTCCGAGTTTCTTGTATCGCGGTGCCGCGTAGCAGCGAACTACCGGCCTCCGCCTCCCAGGATCTCTGAGATCTGTCTGCGACCCTCCGCGGTCCAGGCGGGCGGTTCCGGGTCGTTGGCGACCTGCTCCGTAATATAGAATACGAGCCGGCTCACGCGGGCCGCCTTGTCCGTGTCGATGCGTTCTGGCTCGTCGGACGGCTTGTGGTAGTCATCGTGCAGGCCGGCGAAGAGGAACAGCGCCGGGATGTCCTGCTTCACGAAGTTCAGCTGGTCGCTGCGGAAGAAGAGCCGCTCCTCGGGGTACGGGTCGCGGATCACGGTCAGGCCGATGTCGGGGTGTTCGGCGAGCACGGCGTCGAGGACGTTCGCGAACGTCGAGTATTCCTGGCCGATGCCGATCAGCGTGTCCGGCGCGTTCCGCCCGATCATGTCCATGTTGATGTTGGCGATGATGCGGTCCAGCGGGACGGTCGGGCTGCTTGTGAAGTATTCGGAGCCGAGCAGCCCTTTTTCTTCCCCGCTCACGGCGAGAAAGAGCACGGACCGATCGGGCCGCTCGGGGAGTGCGGCGAACGCCTCGGCGACCTCGACGAGTGCGGACGTGCCGGACGCGTTGTCGTCCGCGCCGTTGTAGATCGAGTCACCCGTCGCATCGCGCACGCCTACGCCGACGTGGTCGAAATGCGCGCTCAGGACGATGTACGTGTTCTCGAGCTGCGGATCCGAGCCGGGCAGAATGGCGACGACGTTGGGCGGCCGAACGTCGACGCGCGTCTGAGCGACCGCGATCTCGACGGTGGCATCGCCGATCGGGCCGGGTGACGCGCCGGCCTCGAGCGATGCGCCGGTGTTGGCGAAGATCGCCTCCGCCGCCGTTCGCTGGATGCCGACCACGGGCACGGGAGCACGCTGAGCGGCCACGCTGGCCGCGACCTCGGCGACGAGCGGTTCGGGGAACGCGGGATCGAGCACGAGCACGATGCCGGCGGCGCCGGCCTGGATCGCCGGCCCGACCGCCGCACCGATCTTGTTTTGCCACTCGCTGCTCAGGCTGGCGCCGGGCACGTCGAAGAAGACGATGGCGCCGCTCGCGGCCGGCCCCAGGCTCGGCGCCGTTCCCGCCTCACCGGCGTAGTACGCGGGCCCCTCGACGTGCGGCGCCGCGCCGGGGATCAGGAAAAAATCGGTCGCGTACTGTGCATCGGCGGGCCCGCCCTTCAGCGAGATGCGGGTGGCTCCGGGATCGAGTTGGACCTGCTCGTAGGGAAACCGCTGGATGAACGTGCCCGAGTCACCGGCGGGCTCGAGACCGATGTCTCGGAACTCACCGGCGAGATAGTCAGCGGCCTTATCGAGGCCGGGGCTCGGCGTGTCACGCCCGCCCATGCTGTCATCGGCGAGCAGGCCGATCCTCTGGGCCATGTCGGCGGCCGTGATCGTCGCGGCTGCCGCGGCAACGGGATCATTCGCGGTTGCTGCGGCGGTCTCGTTCGCCGTCTGCGCGGCGGCGGTGGCGGCCTCGTTCGGGGTCCCGGTCGTGACGGCATCGGTCTCGGCTCCCGCTCCGGACGCGGAAGGCGGTGCGCCCGAACCGCTGGCGCACGCCGCGAGCGCCGCGGCGGCGAAGATCGGGCCGCAAGCCCGTCGGGTGAGGGATCGAGAGATCATGCCGGGCCGCCTTTCGTTCGAGTCCTGGCGGTTTACCCGCGCGAGGCGCGCAAGATCGGTTCCGGTGTCAGTGAACGTGGTCGGTAAACGTTTGAACAGTAGCGCGAGAGCACTGGCGCGAATCGATGGAGCGTGCGGCTGTTGTGTTCCCGGCCGCCTGAACGTCCAAGTGAGAAAGAGGGGTGCCAGCTGCGGACGGTGGCTACCCGAGCGGAGTCGACGGCGGACGAGATCGACGCACGTGCGCTGTTCGAACAGCTCTACGACTCGCTGTATCGGTACGTTTACCGGCTGACGGGCGATGGGGATGCGGCGGACGACGTGGCGCAGGAAGCGTTCGTCCGACTGCTGCGCGAGGGGCCATCGGGCCCCAAGGCGCCGCGACCGTGGCTGTTCCGTGTGGCGACGAACCTGGTACGGGACCGGGCGCGCAAGGTCGAGCGGCGCGGGCGCCTGCTCAACGCGCACTATCACCATGGCGTCGCGTTGGACGGGCCGGATGTCGAGCTGGAGAGGTGCGAGAGCGTCGCCGCGGTGCGGCACGTGCTCGACACGCTCAGGCCGCGGGACCGGCAGATTCTGTTGATGCGGGAGGAAGGCTTCGCGTACCGCGAGATCGCGGACGTGATCGGTGTCGACCACCGATCGGTGGCGATGCTCATGACCCGGGCGCTACGGCGGTTCCGTGCCGCATTCGCCGCGTCGGGAGTGAACGATGGACCACACGACTGACGAACAGCTACAAAGCTACGCGGACCGCGAGGGCTCGGAGGACGAGCGCGAGACGGTGATCCGCCACATCGAAGCCTGCGCGCCGTGTCACGATCGTCTCGAGGCGCTCGAAGCGCTCGCCGCCGAGGTGAGCGGCGCCGTGGCCCTGCTGAGTCGGCCGCCCGTCCCGCGTCCGGCGTTCGCGGTGCTCGAGGCGCGGGCGCGCGTTGACCGTTCCGCCAATGGTCGTGCCACCAACGCCCGCCGCGCGAATGCCCGGACCGCACCGCGTGGCGAAACGTTCACGTCCATGTCGGCGGCGTGGGCGGGTCCCTGGCTGCGCGCGGCCGCGATCGTTCTCGCGCTGGCGGGAGTCGCGGGCGCTGCGACGATCGTCGTGCAG
>JBOHRM010000490.1:0-5398 GCA_050732715.1 Longimicrobiales bacterium | reverse complement strand
GCCCCAGCCAG
This sequence comes from Longimicrobiales bacterium, assembly GCA_050732715.1. Lineage (GTDB taxonomy): Bacteria > Gemmatimonadota > Gemmatimonadetes > Longimicrobiales > RSA9 > JBOHRM01. Next base: position 5,387 of record JBOHRM010000490.1, on the reverse strand, counting down.
ATCGCAGCCGCCAGGAAACGACTCCAGGCCTCGATCTCAACGCCCTCGCACGAATAGGAGCGACCTCCTGGTGTCGTGGCCGCTGCAACCCGGTCGAGTGGAGCGCTGGACCAACGACTACAAGCGTCGCGGCACGACATCTGATATGTCACCAATTGAGATGTCAAGTGTTGCGCGAAACACAGGACGGCGCGGCCGCCTCGGCGCCCGCAACCCGTTACTCACGAACCCTTCAAACTCGGCGGAGCTTCCACTTGCCCTTCGAAAAAAGCCATAGCGTAAAGAGGCCTACGGAGGTCTCGGTAATGAACACGCCCCAGAACACGCCGGATTGTTTCCAGTCGAGCGGCACCGCGAGGGTGTAGGCGAGCGGGATCTGCATGAGCCAGAAGAACACGACGTTGATCTTCGTCGGTGTCATCGTGTCTCCTGCTCCGTTGAACGCCTGGACGGAAACCATCCACCAGCCGTAGACGAAGTAGGAGTAAGAGAGGATGCGGAGCCACTCGCCGCCGATCGAGATCACCGTGGCGTCCTGGGAGAAGAGGCTGACCAGGCTCTCGTTGTAGAGGAAGTACACCACGGAGACGCCGAGCAGGAAGACCATGTTGTACATACCGATCTGCCACACCGACGCTTCGGCGCGCTGGGGCTGACCCGCGCCGAGATTCTGACCCACCAGCGTTGCCGCGGCGTTGGACAGTCCGAATGCGGGCATCAGCGTGAACATGGCGATCCGGAGCGCGATGGTCGCTCCCGCCACGGCTTGACTGCCGACGTCGGCGAGGATCCGCATCAAGAAGATCCACGAGGTCATGGCGACGATCATCTGCCCGATGCCGCCGAGCGAGGTGCGGATGATGTTGAGCGCGATCGGGATGTTCAGCTTGAGGTCTGAGATCTTGGCGCGGATGTGTTTTCCGCCGTTGAACAGGATCCAGAGCTGCATCAGGACGCCGATGCCGCGGCCGATGTTCGTCGCGATCGCGGCGCCCTCGATCCCCCTCGCGGGGATCGGTCCGAAGCCGAAGATGAGGGCAGGGTCGAGCACGATGTTGATGCCGTTGGCGACCCAGAGTACCTGCATGGCGATCGCCGCATCGCCGGCGCCGCGGTAGATGGCGTTGATGACGAAGAGCAGCATGATGACGGCGTTCCCGCCGAGCATCCATTGCGTATATCGGTATCCCTCTGTGAGGGCCCAATCGTCGGCCCCCATCAGCGCGAGCAGGTTCGGTGCGAAGAAGATTCCCGCGATAGCGAACGGCAGAGCCAGCACCAACCCGATGCCGATCGCCTGGATCGCCGTGGCCCCGGCCTCGGCCATCTTCTTTTCACCCACGCGCCGGGCGACGACCGCGGTGACCGCCATGGAGAGGCCCATGGCGATCGAGTACAGGACGAACAAATAGGTCTCGGTGAGACCGACCGTCGCGACCGCGGAAGCGCCGAGCTTGCCGACGAAATAGATGTCGACCACCGCGAAGGTGGATTCCATCACCAGCTCGAGGACCATTGGCACGGCGAGGAGGAAGATCGCCTTGCGCATCCGGATCTTCGTGTAGTCGGCTTCCGTGCCGCGGATCGCGTCGCGGAGATCTTGCCACATGGACAGCTTGGGGACGGCCGGCGCCGTTGCGCTGGTGTCCAGCTCTGTCACTTCAGACATTCGAAGACCGATCTCCTTTTCGAGTTCAGGAATCGTCAAAGGGAACGCCTCGCGGACGGCGGCGGCAACGCCCGGCTCACCGCTGCACGACGCGCCACACCTTCGGGCCTCTCGGCCGATCGCCAGTCATTCGTCGAACGATCGCGTCGCGAATCGACAATACGCGCCACGGCGAGCGCCCGGTCGGGCCGTCTCGGCGCCGCGGGTGTGCTCCGGCCGTCCGGAGCGCCGATTGAAGCGTTCCCGCATCGACATCGATGTGCGGATCGGGAGGGTCAGCGTCCTGCGGACGACGGCGTGTCCGAGTGCGGGCTGGCCGGCCGAGCGACGATCTCGCGTGCGGGCGATCGGGCGTGCGAATCCGGTGTGAACTGGAGGCCGAGCACGCACCAACGAGCGGCGCGACGTCGATCAGCCGCAGCGATCCAATGTCGGTATCCTGATCAGGCCCAGCAGCGTGCTGGCGCCCTTCCTCACGGATCCGGCCACGCCCACCTTGCCATCCGGCTGGAGCGCGACCGCGTTGGCGATGTCCAGGTCACCGAAGAAGTCGACCTGGATCAGCCCGTCCGTCCCGAAGCTCGTGTCCAGTTCGCCGGTCGGCGTGAAGCGGGCGATTGCGTAGTCAGCGCTCGCGCCGCTCTGTTCCACGCCGGCTATGACGATCTTGCCGTCCGGCTGAAGCGCAATGGCGCGCCCCGGAACCATGAGCGGCGTCTGGACGCCCACCGGTTCCGAACGTTGTTCGTCAGCACGAGGCCGCTCCCTCGAGGCCGGTCACGGTGCCACCGATCGTGTACGAGTCGTCCTGCAAGCCCCCTTGATCGTCGTCCCGGATCGTCAGCGTGGCGCTCGTTACGGCGTCCATGGTCGACTCGGTCCCCGAGTTGCCGAAACGCCAGAGCGGCAATCCGAACCGTCGCGCGAGCGCTTCGGCGACGACGACGGCGTCCGGCGTGGGCTGGGCGAAGTGCGTGCCTCGCGCCGCCCGTTCCGACACCGCGCGAACGATCGCCGGGTGCGCGTGACCGGCCAGCCCGACGCCGTAGCCGCCGTGGTAATCCACGTACTCGTTGCCATCGAGGTCCCACAGCCGACTGCCCTCGCCACGTTCGATCCACACCGGTTGCGGCCGCGCGATCTGCCAGTTCGAGGTGACGCCACCCGCCAGCGAGCGGACGGCGCGGCGATGCCAGTGGGCCGCCTCGGGCTGGCGATCGATGAAGACCTGCTCCTGCTCGACGATCAGCCGGTCGAGCCGCTTCGCGTCGGGACGGGGCGCAGGCCGCGATTCCGCGATATGCGTCTCGTGACGGGTCGGGCGTGGCCGAGATAGGGTTTGCATGAATGACTCGCTAGTTCACGCGCCGCGCGGCGGCGATCGCCGTTACGGCGAAGACGGGCTCGCCGTTCCACCATGCACGGCGACAGACTGACTTGAAGTTGGATATTGGAGAGCCTGTCCAGTTCGCCGTGCAGGTGTCGCCTTGTTCGATAGGTGACTCGAACCGCTACGAGGCGCCAGGCTTGCACGGAGCGTCCGCGACCCGATCACACGATGCATCGATCTCGTGGCCGGCTGGGCTGCCGATGTAGATCGCCGGCGGGTGTACGGATCAACCGGAGAACCGGCCGTGGATGCACAGCGCTGGGCGCAGATCCAAGCCCTCTTCCTCGCCGCGCTCGACCACGCGCCCGATGAACGAGCCGACTTTCTCGAACAGGAGTGCGCCGGCGATCGAGAGCTGGCGCAGGATGTTGCCGCACTCCTGGATTGCCACGCCGAGGATCGGGCACTGGCGATCGAGGACCGATTCCTCGTCGACGAGTCGGGTGCGCTGGCGGACGGCGATGCCGACCCGCTCGTGAACGCGTCGCTCGGTCCATATCGCGTGTCGCGACGAATCGGCCGGGGCGGCATGGGCGAAGTCTATCTCGCGGCGCGTGACGAGCCATACCGTCAGGAAGTCGCGGTCAAGGTCGTGCGGCTCGGCGTGCACGAGCCCGAGACCGCCCGCCGGTTCCGCGCCGAGCGTCAGATCCTCGCACGCCTTGCGCATCCGCACATCGCGCGGCTGCTCGATGGCGGCGTCACCGGAGACGGCCGGCCGTATCTGGTGATGGAACACGTCGTCGGTTCGCCGATCACGGAGTACTGCGACGAGCGCCGGCTGACGATACCCGAGCGACTGCGGCTCTTCCGGACCGTGTGCGATGCGGTGCAGTTCGCGCATCGCAACCTGATCGTGCACCGTGACGTGAAGCCGTCGAACGTGCTCGTCACGGAGGACGGCGAGGTCAAGCTGCTGGACTTCGGCATTGCGAAGCTGCTCGAGCCGGAGCCTGAGGAGCGGGCGGAAACGCAGACGGCGCTTCGCCTCATGACGCCCGACTACGCGGCGCCGGAGCAGGTTCGAGGCGACCCGGTGACGACGGCCACGGACGTGTACGCGCTGGGTGCGCTTCTGTACGAGCTGCTCACCGGCCACCACCCGCACCGCTTCGTCACGCGGGCGCCGTCGGAGATCGAGCGCGTGATCTGCGACGAGCCGCCGGCATGGCCGAGCGCGGTGGTGTCGACGACGTGGGACGCCCGATCGGCCGGGGACGACGCACCCGCCGCCGCCATCACGCCGGACCGCGTGAGCCACGAACGGGGCACACAGACCGCCCGGCTCCGCCGCACTCTCGAGGGCGATCTCGACAACATCATCATCATGGCGCTGCGCAAGGAGCCTGACCGCCGGTACGCGTCCGCCGCACAGTTAGTGGAGGACGTAGAGCGCTATCTCGACGGCCAGCCCGTGATCGCTCGGAAGGATACGATCGGTTACCGCGTGCGGAAGTTCGTGCGCCGGCACCGAGCCGCCGTCGCGGGGGCGGCCGGCGTATTCACGCTGGTGCTGGGTTTCGGCGTTGCGATGACCTTGCAAGCGGACGCGCTCGCGCTTGAGCGGGACCGCGCCCAGCTCGAGGCTGACAAGGCCACGCAGGTCGCCGAGTTTCTCGAGGAGCTGTTCGAAGCACCCGATCCGTTCGCGCCCAGCGCTGACCGCCTGGACACGTTGAGAGTGCGCGCCCTCCTCGTTCAAGGCACGGAGAAGGTCAGAACCGAGCTCGAAACGCAACCCCTGGTGCAGGCACAGCTCTTCACAGTGCTCGGCTCCGTGTTCCAGAGCCTGGGCGACCTCGACGCCGCCCAACCGCTGCTCGAGGAGGCGCTGGCGATTCGCGAAGGTGCGCACGGCGGCACACACCTCGAAACCGCCGCGAGCCAACACGAGCTCGCAATGCTGTGGAACGCGATGGGCCGCTACGCCGAAGCGGACTCTATTCTGCGAAACGCGCTCGCGACACGCAGCACGCTGCTCGGCGCCGAGCACATCGAGGTGGCGTCGAGCCTGACTGCGCTCGCGACCGCGCTGCGCGATCAGGGCGACTACGATGGCGCCGATTCGCTCTACCACCATGCACTGGCAATACGCCGCCGGCTGTTGGGCGCCGAGCATCTCGACGTGGCGACCAGCCTGAACTACCTCTCGACGTTCTACTACCAACGCGGCGACTATGCGGCCGCCGATTCCCTGGTGCGCGAGGCGCTCGCCCTACGTCGTCGTCTCCTGGGAGCGGAGCACCCCGAAGTCGCGATGACCATGGTTCAGCTGGCGACGATCTCGGGCGAACGCATCGATCCGGGCGAAGCGGAGAGCCTCTATCG
>JBOHRM010000489.1:0-2557 GCA_050732715.1 Longimicrobiales bacterium | reverse complement strand
CCTGAATCAGGATCGAGCCCGAACCGCGCGCAGGGTGCGTCGCGCGGAGACGCGGATCGCAGCCTGCGCAAGGCGCGGGTCGGCGTCGTGGTGAGTAGCAAGGGGGCGAAGACGCTGACGGTCGCGGTCGAGCGGCGCGTGGCGCACAGGCTTTATCGCAAGCAGGTCGCCCGCACGAAGAAATATTATGCGCACGACGAGCGTGAGGAGGCGCGCGAGGGTGACACGGTTCGGATCGTCGAGACGCGGCCGCTGTCCAAGCTGAAGCGGTGGCGTTTGGCCGAGATCGTCGAGCGCGCGAAGTGAGGCGGTCAATGGGGTTCCGGGTTCCGCGTTTCAGGTTCCGGGTTGATGCGCAAACCGACTCGGGACCCGGAACTCGGAACTCGGAACGCGAACGTAGTGAGCCGTCATGATCCAGCAGGAATCATTGCTCAAGATTGCGGACAACTCGGGCGCAAAGGAAGCGCTGTGCATCCGAGTGCTCGGTGGGTCGGGCCGGCGCTACGCGTCCGTGGGTGACATCATCACCGTGACGATCAAGGACGCTCTGCCGAACGGCACCGTGAAGAAGGGTGAGGTCGCGAAGGCGGTGGTCGTAAGGACGGCGAAGGAGGTGCGCCGCCGAGATGGCTCGTACATCCGATTCGACGACAATGCGGCGGTGATCATCAACGACACCGGCGAACCGCGCGCCACGCGTATCTTCGGGCCGGTCGGCCGCGAGCTGCGCGAGAAGCGCTTCATGAAAATCGTTTCACTCGCACCCGAGGTGATCTGAGATGCCGCGGCGCGCGATCGGTGGTGGCGGGGCCCGGCGCAAGAAGGCGGGGCCGGCGCCGAGGAAACTGCATATTCGCCGGGGCGACCGCGTGCGTGTGATCCGCGGGAACAACGCCGGCGTGGATGGAACAGTGCTGCGCGTCCTGCGCAAGCAGAGCCGCGTCGTGGTCGAGGGCGTGAACATGAGGAAGCGGCACACCCGACCGTCCGAGGCGAATCCGGAGGGCGGCATCATCACGTTCGAGGCGCCGATCCACGTGTCGAACGTGATGTTGATCGACCCGTCATCGGGCGAGCCGGCGCGCACCCGCGTCCAGCACGACGCCGGCGGTACGAAGGAGCGGATCTCCGTGAAGAGCGGGAACCCGATCCCGAAGGCAGGAGCGTGAGCCGATGAAACCGCGGCTGCAGGTGCACTACGAGGAGCGGGTCCGGCCGAAGCTGATGGAAGAGCTCGGCGTGGACAACGTCCTGCGCGTGGTGAAGCTGGAGAAGATCGTGATCAACGTCGGCGTCGGTGAAGCGCCGAAGAACGCGAAGCTGCTCGACTCGATCGTCGAAGAAGTGACGATGATCGCCGGGCAGAAGCCGGTGGTCACCCGCGCGCGCAAATCGATCTCGAACTTCGGCCTGCGTGAGGGTATGCCGGTGGGCGTGAAGGTGACGCTGCGCGGCGCGCGCATGTACGAGTTCCTGGACCGACTGATCAACGTCGCGATCCCGCGCATCCGCGATTTCCGCGGCGTTGCGTCACGGGCGTTCGACGGGCGTGGCAACTACACGCTCGGCGTGAAGGAACAGATGATCTTCCCCGAGATCGACTACGACAAGGTGCAGAAGATCCACGGCATGGACATCGTCCTTGTCACGACGACCGACAAGGACAACGAGGCGTTCGCGTTGCTTCGAGAGCTGGGCATGCCGTTCCGCGGCGCGACGCCGACACTCGTAACGGCATAGAAACTTAGAACTCAGAGGGAAGCCTCGAGGTCGGATCCCCGAGGCCTGAATTTCTGAATCCCGAGCCCCAAATCCTAGGTCCTGAAAGATGGCGAGAAAGGGACAGATCGAGAAGACGAAGCGGAAGCCGCGCTTCGGCGTGCGCACGCACAACCGCTGCGGCCGGTGTGGTCGCGGCCGCGCGTATCTGCGCAAGTTCGGCCTCTGCCGCATCTGTTTCCGCGAGATGGCGTTGAAGGGCGAGATCCCCGGCGTGAGGAAGGCGAGCTGGTAATGATGACGGACCCCATAGCGGATATGCTCACGCGTATCCGCAACGCGGCCCAGGCGCGGCACCGGAGGGTCGACATGCCGGTGAGCCGGGTCAAGACCGAGGTCGCGCGGCTGCTGCGTGACAACCATTTCATCCACGACTACAAGGTGTTGGATGACGGCCGTCACGGCGTGCTGCGCGTGTACTTGCGCTACTTCGAGGACCGGCCGGTGATCCGCCACGTCGAGCGCGTCTCGCGGCCGGGCCGCCGCGTCTATGCCGGCGCGACGAAGCTGCCCCGGGTGCGCGGCGGGCTCGGTATGGCGATCGTCTCGACATCGCGCGGGCTGCTCTCGGATCGGGAAGCGCGCGCGCAGCGGATCGGCGGCGAAGTCATGGCGCAGGTCTGGTAAGCAGGGGTAGAGCGGCAGGAGCGACAATGTCGAGAATCGGAAGGAAGCCCGTGACGGTGCCCGCGGGCGTGAACGTGACCATCGAGGGCAGCACCGTAACGGTCAAGGGTCCTAAAGGCGAGCTGACGCAGACGTTCTCGAACGACAT
>JBOHRM010000488.1:0-2245 GCA_050732715.1 Longimicrobiales bacterium | reverse complement strand
GTATTCTCCCTCCTCGCGCCTTGCCAGGCGGGCGCCGCGCTCCGGGACTTATGCAATTAATCACTGTTACGGGACACTAGATGAGGGCGCCCGCTGAGGTCACCAGCGAACCTCGAGGCCGATCAGGGGCAGGAGCGGGACGGTCGCGAGCGGCTGCACCGAGCCATCGCCATCATCACGGTGGAAGAAGATCGCATCGCGCCGGTCGAGCGCGTTGAGTATTCGGATGTACGGCGTCAGAGTCGTGCTGCGTTCGCCGTCTCCGAGCTGCCACGTGCGTGACGCCTCGATGTCGATGCGGAGGAAGCGATCCGTCCGATGCGGCGCGCCGCCCGCCAGTTGCTCCCCGCCGCCGCTATTGAGGCCATCGCCATAGCCGGCGTCGACCGTGGCCCCGTCCTCGAACAAGAGTCCATCGCGGAGCGGCGAGCGCTCGAGCTCGACAGACGTGAGCGGCAGCCCCGACCCATAGGACGCGTTCACCGACAGCGTACCCAGAGACGCGGAGCGGCCGGTCACACCGGCCGAGAGGATCTGGCGCGCGTTGAATCGGTCTTCGCCGAGCGTGCTCGAGGCGTCGTCGCGGCTCCACACCCAGGACAGCGAATAGCCGAACCAGCCGGAGAGCGACTCGCCGCGTGAGCCGATCCACACGTCCAGGCCCGAGGCCTGGAGCCGATCCCCCTCGGCAGCGGGGATGCCGCCGTAGTCCTTGACGAAGCCCTCGAGCTCGAGCCGCGTGTGGTCCGAGAGGCGTTGGTCGAGAGACAGCGTCACGTGCGTCGCTTCCTGCACGACCATCTCGGAGCGGGCGGGCGCGATCGTGTCGGCGACGCGAACGCCTTGATACGATTCCGGTGTCAGCGCGAAGGGGTCGCGGAACGCACCATCCTGTACGCGCACGTATTGGCTGAACCGGCCGGCCGAGACGGTCAGCATCGCGCGTTCGTCGACCAGCCAGCTCAGCGCGAGCCGCGGCGATACGCGCCACGCGGAGGCAGGTGCGAAGTGGTTCAGCCGAAAGCCGCCATGAAGCCGAACGCGCGGCTCGATCTGCCACGAAACGTCGGCGTACGCGCCCGCCGTCGTGTACCGCGCCGCCTCGTCGTGCACGTTCGCCGAGCCAACGGGTTCGGAGCGCGCGAAGTCGTACGTGTCGACCTGGATGCCGTAGGCGGCCGACGCGCGCGGGCCGGGCTGGCGGCCCTCCAACGCCAAGTGGCCCTGGCGCAGGTGCGCGTCGACGGCAACAGCACCATCATCCGACGCGGGGAGCCACACCTCACCATCCGAGTAGGCGGCGACGGCCGCAAAGCGGGGCGCGTCGAGGCGGGCGGACACGAGGCTCGATCCCCAGCGCGCCGGGTCCTCGCGCGGCGGCAGCATGACGGACTCGTCATTGACGAAGCCGGTCAGCCGCAGTGTCGCGCCGCCACCCATGTCCGTGCGGGTGCGGAGCATCGCCTCGCGGTAGTCGTAACCGAGCGGGCGATCGAGGAGCGTCTCCGCCGCACCGCTGAGCGTACCACGCCCCGACACCAATACATTGGCGACGTCACCGAGCGAACCCTCGATATGGCCTTGCGCCGTGAGCCAGTCGACCGCGAGGCGGCCGCCAAACCCGCCGGGCGCAGGATCACGAGACCGGACGTCCATCACCCACGTCAGCCCGCCGTCGTAGCGAGCCGGCGCGCCGCCCGAATGGACCGTGACCGCCTGCACGAGACCCGCCGGCAGCGGATCCATGATGCCGCCCATATGGAACGCCGTGTGGATCGGCGCATCATCGAGCATCGTCCGCTTGAGGTCCGCCGTGAAGCCACGCACCAGGAAGACGTCGCCCGGACCGCCCGTATCCGGATCATCGGCCCGGCTCGCACCGGCCAGCGTCATCGCGGGCGGTGCGCTCGACAGCAGGTACGGCGTGGCGGGACCGTGCCCGTTGATCGTGACGCGCGTCGTGTCGTTCGCCGCTTCCCCGCCCGTCGTGGTCCGCGCGACGATCGGCTCGAGCTGGATCGGCGCGAGATCGAGCGGGAGGTCGAGCATCAGGCGCGCGCCGGCGCCGACCGTCAGCGCCAACCGGCTCGGCGCGTAGCCCGGGTGTTGAACGCGAAGGTGGTACACGCCGGCCGCGACGCCGTCGAGCACGTACTCGCCGAGCCGGCCGCTGATCGCGCTCGCAGCGCTGCCCTGGCCAACGAGCTCGACGGTGGCGGCGATGACCGCGTCACCCGTCCGGACA
>JBOHRM010000487.1:0-2795 GCA_050732715.1 Longimicrobiales bacterium | reverse complement strand
GTCCTGGGAGCGTCGCATCCCGCGTATACAAAGATTGGTGATGATTCGGAACCTCGAATCGGGCGAATATCGGCTCTAATGCTCGCGCCGCGTTCGAGCGCAACTTCAGCCGTGAGATTTTCAACGTCGCGACCGATGCTCGCCACAGCGGTGAGCCTTTCGCCATCGCGAAACATCACGGAAGCACCCCTCGCTTTCAAATTTCCCGAAATACTTTCATCCCCGCTCCCGTGCCCGACGTAGTGGACGTGCAAATCATAGTGATTGCTCCAGAAAAACGGCACCATAGCGAAGCGTACGCGTGCGCCGAGCATGTTGCGTGCAGCAGCCTGTCCCTGACGCTGCGCCACGACCCAGTGCTCTACACGAATGCGGCCGGCACGCGGATCCGGCCAGCGCGCGATATCGCCGGCAGCAAAGATTCCCGGCACATTCGTCTCCAGGAATTCGTCAACCAACACACCATTGTCTGTCGCGATGCCCGCTTGTTCGGCAAGTGCGGTATTTGGCCGCACGCCAATTCCGACGACTACCAGGTCGCAATCCAGAATCGTTCCGTCATCGAGCTGCACGTGTCGGTCTGTGATGGATGCCGGCGTTCGACCGAGACGGAATTTCACGCCGTGTGCTTCGTGAGTCTCGCGAATCAGATTTCCCAATTCGCGCCCGAGTACCTTTTTGAGCGGCAGGGACTCTTTGCCGACCACTTCAACCTCGACTTTGTGCTCGCGTAGCGATGCCGCCACTTCCAGCCCGATGAAGCTTGCGCCAATCACGACCGCGCGTTTCGCATCTTTTGCCTTTTCGATAATTCGGCGGCTGTCCGCCAGAGTTCGCAAATAACAAACGTGCGGCAAATCGGTCCCTTGAATCGTGAGGCGCACAGGCTCGGCGCCCGTCGCGAGCAATAACGCGCCGTAATCTAACGAGCGTCCGTCCGAAAGCGTCACCTGCTTCGTTGTCGGAATAATTGCTTCAACTGAAGTGCTTCTGAGCACCTCGAGGTTTTGCTCGCGATAGAAGTCCGCTGGTCGAAGCGGAATCCATTCTGCCGGTGCGGTGCCCGCGAGATAATCCTTTGAAAGATTTGGACGATCATAAGGCAAAAATTCATCCGAGCCGACTAACGTAACGGAACCATCGTAACCTTCGCGACGCAGCATTTCCGCCGCGGCGCTGCCAGCTGCACCCGCGCCGACGATCACGACGCTGGTAGGAGATACTTTCGGTTTGCGTGCCGGCCCCTTGTCGATCTTCCCGATGACGAAGAACCGCTCGCCGCGCTTCTCAATTTCCCAGCACGACGTGTTGCTCAGCGCCGGCGCGGCAATCGCTTCACCGGTGCGGAGATCGAACTGCGCATGGTGCCATGGACACCGCACCGTGCAGTCCACCATCAGTCCTCTGGCCAGCGGCCCACCATAATGTGTGCAGGTTGCGCCAATCGCAAAAAGCTCCTCGCCGCGCCTGGCCACCAAAACCGCTTCGCCGAACGCGTGTCCCAAAAGCATTTCCCCGTCCGCCAACTTGTCAATCGCGCAGCCCTTCTCGAAATCAGGACCCTCTAACTCGAAAGACGCTCCAGCCATGATTTTTTCCTCCGTTGCGTCAAACTGAGCGCGAATCGCGGACCCTCGCCTGGAAGGCGAGGGGTTCAGTTGTCGTCGATTGGCAATTGACTCTCGGTCCGCTGTCCTTGCGCACGTTCCAGGAGCGTTCCTGGGTGTTGCCAGCCACCAGATCGAGACCACGTCATGTCCTTCACGCTGTCCTCGAAGCGCTGGGGTCAAATCGCCGGCCGAAACGGGTCTCCCACGCGTCCTGTGCGCCGTTCAACGCGTCTCGCAGTTTCGCCAGATCTTTGATCTCCCGTAGGCCTGCGGCGAACTGCTCCGGTCGGGCACCGCTGCGCGTATGGCCCACGACATCGGCCCCCTTTTCCAAAGCATCGAGCGCGAGCCCACCACCCATGCGGCCAAGGCCGAGAATCGCGAATTCCATATGATCATCTCCGCAGTTCGCTTCCTCCCGTCGAGGGTGCACCAGGGCCGGCACTCCACATCACCTCAGGTCCGGCACCGATTCGAGATGCGCACCATCAACCTGATGGTTGGGCGAACAAAACGGATCTCGCAAGGTTGGGGAGGACGCCAGAGGCGAAGGCCCCGCGTCCGCGTGTGCTCCTGCTGCTCGGTTTCGCTGGGTTGCTCAGCGGTTGCAACGATTCGCCGTTCGACCCCACCGGAGAGGCTCACCTCCCATGGGCGAACGGAGACGGGCGTGTTGAACACGCTCAATGCGCTGAATCAGCTGTCCGGTGATTTCTTCACGCGTGCGACCTGCTTCCGCTACGTCGACATGACGCAAGCCGAGCTGGCGAGTCTGAACGGCATTATGGCGGCGGACGCGGAGCATGCACGGTGGTACGTCGAGAGGTCCGATCGGTCGGATTTGTGATCATCTGACGTTCGATTTTTCGAGCGTGGAGTTCAGCAATCAACGACGAGCTCAGCGTGCGACCGCGATCAGAAACGCCGAGAAGCCCAGCATGGCCAGAAGCCCAACGAAGGCGGGATGATCGAACACGGCCTCCGGCGCCATGGTTTCGACGGTCAGCGCGATCAGGGCTCCGGCCGCGAGCGCTTCGAGCCAGCCGCGCTCGATGTCTCCGCCGCTGAAGAGGGCAAAACCGAGCAGCGCCGCCGCCACCGTCACGACGGTGGCTCCAATCCAGATCAGAAGGACGTAGCCGCGACTTCGGCCCGCCTCGCGCATGCCCGCCGAGCTGGACATGC
>JBOHRM010000486.1:0-3939 GCA_050732715.1 Longimicrobiales bacterium | reverse complement strand
GGCCGAAGGTGATCGTGATCGGGCGGAATTGGACGCGGGAGTCCCAGCGCGGCCAGGCGTCGTAGGAGCCGCGGATGATGGTGGGCACGATGGGCACGCCTGCCTTGAGGGCCAGGCGGACGGTGCCGAGCCGTGGGGGCTGGAGGCGGCCATCCCAAGTTCGCTCGCCCTCGATGTAGATGGCGACGCCTTCTCCTTCGGATAATCTTCGGAGCACGACCCGGACCGCCTGGGGGTCGGTCTGGTAGCGTCGCACGGGAAAGGAGTGGAGGCGTTTCATGAGGCGGGCGATCAGCGGCACGGCGAATTGTGTGCTTTTCGCCATCGCGTGGACGCGGCGGGGACAGACGGCCTGGATCAGGATCGGATCGAGATTGCTCTGGTGGTTCGAGATGAGAAGGAACGGTCCTGAGCGTGGCACGTTTTCGACACCACTGACGTCGAGTGTCGAGAGTGACCGCCAGAAAGTGCGCGGCAGCCATTGGGCGACGCTGTAGAACGCATCGGGCTTCGTCATCGCGTGGTGATGCGGGGGTGGAATTCGGTGATTTCACCGCGTCCGTTCGCACGCCATGTGCGGCGAACGGCTTCTCGAACGATTTCCTCCCAGAATCGTACGGACCCGGTCGAGAACCGGATCGCTGCGACGGGCATGTGGCTGGCTGCGAGCTGGAGCTTGGATGACGTCGGCTGGACCACGGTGATCCGGTCGAGCGGCCATTCGGTCGAGCCGTCCGGTGCGTCGAATTGGAGCCGGTCCCGAGTGAGCCGGAGAGTACCGTGCCGGCCCGGGCCGAATCGGTCGAGCCAGCCGATCAGTTCCCTACCCTGGCGGACGGCCTGCTTGCGGACGGCCATGCGGACGCTCACGCGCTCGGGCCCGAGCTCGGACGGCAGGCTGGCGGGCTCGATCGGAGGCAGCCGCTCGAGCCACTGTGCTGGGCTCAAGCGGGTGCGTTCGCCCGATTCGGTGACCGCGAGAATGCTCGCTCCGAGATCGCGGCGAAACCCGGCGCCGCACGCGTGACAGCGGTCGCCTCGCCGGTTCGCGCGCAGGCCTCCGGTGGTGGCGCACAGCGGACACGCCCAGAGCAGGTCACGGATCGCCATGGTCTCACTTCGTTCGGGTTGGCGGGTTCCGAGTTGCGAGTTCCGAGTTCCCCTCCCTCAGCCCGCACTCGGATGCCGTTCTGGTCAGTTCTCCATGGCGCTGTCGCACCACTAGCGATCGCTGAAACGGAGATGGGCGGCGGGAACCCGCAACCCGCAACCCGCCACCCCGCAACCTGTTTCTCCTCAGAGCTTGCCGGTGAGGGCGAGCAGGCGAAGCTTCCACACCTTCCACACGGCTTCGCGGATGATCGCCTTCGACATCTTGGATTCGCCCGCGGTGCGATCGACGAAGACGATGGGGATTTCGCCGATACGGAACCCCTTCCTCCACGCCCGGAAGCTCATCTCGATCTGGAACGCGTAGCCCTCGGACTCGACGCGGTCGAGCGCCACCGCTTCGAGCACTTCGCGCCGGAAGCATTTGTAGCCGCTTGTCGCATCGGCGACGGGCAATCCCGTGACGCGCCGGGCGTAGGCGTTCGCGAAATATGAGAGCAGGAGCCGCCCGACGGGCCAGTTCACGACGGTGATGCGGCCGTCGAGGTAACGGGAGCCGAGGACGACGTCGTACTGGTCGATGGCGTCGAGGAACTGTGGCAGGTGCGTGGGATCGTGGGAGAAGTCGGCATCCATCTCGAAGAGCCACGCGTAGTTGCGAGCCAGCCCCCAGCGGAATCCATCGAGGTAGGCGGTCCCGAGCCCTAGCTTGCCCGCGCGGTGGACTACGTTCACGCGGTCACTGTTCTGGGCGATCTCATCGGCGAGGTCTCCGGTGCCGTCGGGGGAGGCGTCATCGATGATGAGGACGTCGAGCCTCGGATCCTGGGCGAGAGTCAGCTCGACGAGGCGCGCGATGTTCGTCCGCTCGTTGTACGTCGGGGTGATGACGAGTCCGCGACGCTCGGCGGATCCGGATGCGACGGGGGTCATCGGATCGGCTGTCCGCGTGGCAGCACGGGGACGAGCGCGAGCGGGAGGATCTCAGCGGCGGTGAACCAGAGCCTGGACGCGATGGGCACGACGATGACGGCAGCGACGGGCAGCCCCGGGATCTGAGCGAGCAGCCCGCCCATCGCGATCTCGCGGACACCGAGCCCCGCGGGCGTGATCACCATCAGGTAGCCCCAGAGATAGGAAGCGGCGATCGTGCCGGCCAGGTAGCGGGAGGCGAGCAGCGCGTCCGGGACGAAGGCGGAGACGAATACGGAAAACGCGACGCCGAGGGCGATCCAAGTAGCGGCGTAGCCCGCCGCCCACGTGAGCGCCGCCGTGTGCCGGACGCGGCTGGCCAGCGTGGCGGCGGATCGGAGTCTCGGCCGGGTGGCTTCGGGCGCGTGGTCGAGCACCCAGTCGCGCACGGTTCGTCCCCATCCCGTCGCGAGCAGCAGCGCGATCGCGATGCCGGCCGCACCGATGACCACGGCCGCCGCGATGGCTGGGACTCCACCCGCCAGCCGCGGCAGCAGGAACGCGAGAAACAGCAGACCGGTGGTCAGGAACGCGATCTGTCCGATCACCGCGGCGGCCGCGGCGCCACCGGCGGAGAGTCCGGCGCGGGCCGCGAGGACGGCGAGCCCGGCCAGCTGCCAGAGCTTGCCGGGCAGGTACCGCCCGAGGCTCGCGATGAAATAGACGCGCAGGGTCTCACGCGCGGCGAGCCGCGGCATGGCGAGATCGGTCATGATCCGGCGCCAGAGGAACGCGTGCGAGAGGTAGACGCCGAAGAGGACGGCGGTCGAGATCACGAGCGGCACCGGAGCGGGGTTCAGGTCCCGCAGCTGAGCCCACGACAGCTGGCGCAGCTCGGGGCCGAGCGTCCGGTAGACGCCCCACGTCACGGCGGCGATGAGGAGCAGCTGGAGCGTGCGCCAGGCCCAGGATCGGCCGCCGGGCGCCCGTCGGGCGGAGTACCCCCTTCCCTGCGTCTCACCGCTGGGGTCGGGAGCGTCCGAGCCGGGTCGTCGCGGCTCCGCGGTCATGGCCGGCGCGCTCGCAGGCCGACACGCCGGCGCAGCCAGGGTACCCACCGTTGGAATCCTCGCTCGAACAGGTTCCAGACCGGAAGGTGCGAGGGCAGAGGCACGACACGCTCGACGTAAAAGTCGGCGGCGTCGACCGCGGCCTCGAGCTCGGCCGCCGAGCGGAGGCCGATGTGGGAGGGGTCCGGCGCGAGCATACCCCGTCGCTCGCGCAGCTGCTCGAAGATGTGGCGGCGATCGGGCGTGTAGAGCACCAGCGTCCCACCCCGACGCAGCACACGCGACGCCTCGCGCAGGACGGCGGCGAGTGTGCCGTCATCCAGGTGCTCGGTGAGGTCCGCGCCCACGACGACGTCTACGCTCTCGCTGCTGACCGGTAGCGCGGCCGCATCGCCTCGAATGAACCGCACGTCGCGCGTGCGCTCTTCGGCCGCCACGCGTTGCGCGGCATCGAGCGCGTGCGGCGCGGGATCGATCCCCAGCGCGTGGGCGCCGAGCCGCGCGCACTCGATCGCGAACGTGCCCATGCCGCAACCGAGGTCGAGCACGCGCGCGCCGTCGAGCGGCGGCAACAACGAGAGGACGTTGCCGATGCGGCGGCGGGCGAACCGATTCCTCGCACGGTAACGCGCGGCGAGATCGGCGTAGTAGGCCGCGTCGTAGTGATCGCCGACGTCGTACGCCGTGAGCTGCTCGCGATCCAGGCTCGCGGCTCGCGACTCGCTCGCGGCGCGGCGTTCATTCATAAGCGTGCCCGCGGGAGCGCCGGCGTTGCGCGATTGCGACCGCTGTGCCGCCGGCCATCGGCTACTCGGATGCCTCGCGATCCCGTCGCGCGGTCGCGGCG
>JBOHRM010000485.1:0-6067 GCA_050732715.1 Longimicrobiales bacterium | reverse complement strand
GCGCCGAGCTCGGTGACGTACGCGCGCCACAGGCGGTCGAAGCCGTCGTCGATCGCGCCGTCATCCAGCCCGGCGCGCGTGTGGAGCTCACGCGCGATCAGCGGGTCCGTCTTGCCGCTGAAACGATGGGTGTCAATCGGGCCAGCAGTACCGTACACATCGATCAGCGCGCGCTCGAACGCGCGGCGCGGCACTCGTCGCGCCGTCAACAACGTCCCGTCGATATCGAACAAGACAAGCCTCTGCCGCCGCTCCCCTCGCGCCTCGTCATTCATCTTTTATCATTTCTCGTTGCCGGATCATCCCCTCTCCCCCCGGGGGGAGAGGGTTAGGGTGAGGGGGATTCGGCTGTCACTGCGCGCTCGATCGCCTGCTCGAGTGTCCAGGTCGCGGCCGCGCCCAGCGCGAGGAGCTCGCCCGGCTCGACCGTGCTGGCCGCCGGCGCCGTGCTGAGTGCGAACACGATGTCGCCGTCGAATGGCGTGTTCACCGGCGAGATCCGGCGCGCCATCGCCGAGCCCACCATGCGCGCGAGCGCGGCGAGCGCATCACGCGTAAGGGGCGCATCGGTCGCGACGACGGCGAGCGTGGTGTTCGTGCCCGGCGGCGTCTCTGTCACTCGACCGAAATGTCCCGTGATGCCTTCCTCGCGCAGCCTGCGCGTGGCGTCGATGAAACGGCCGTGCGCGTCGCGCGCGCCTGCGATCACGCGGCCGCCTGCGTCGAGCACATCGCCAACCGCGTTCACCACCGCGGCCGCCAGAACGTTGTAAGACGGGCCGTTCTCGATCCAGCAGCCGAACCCGCCGGGCGAAGCGTGCTCGGGGCCGAGCAGCTTGCCCACGGTCGCACCCGTGCCCGCACCGACGCGCCCCTCCGCCCAAGGCCATGGCCGCGCATCGTCGCACGCGGCACGCCCCATCGCCGCGTCTGGCCGGCGATCCGAACGGCCGGCGCGCAGGTCGAAGATCACGGCGGCCGGCACGATCGGTACGCGCGCCACACCCACATCGTAGCCGATGTCGCGTTCCTCGAGCCAGCCGACCACGCCGTCCGCGGCCGCCAGGCCGAACGCCGAGCCGCCCGTCAGCAGCAACGCATTCACTCGCGGGACGATGTGCTGCGACGAGAGCGCGTCGATCTCGCGCGAGCCCGTCGCGAAACCGCGCACGTCACACGCCGCGCGAAACGGGCCGAGCAGCACGGTGCAGCCGGTGCGCGCGTCTACGTCCGTCGCGTGTCCAAGCCGGAGCCCGTCAAAGCCTGCTTTATCCGTCATTGTTGAAGCCGTTCAGGCAGGTGAGGAAATGCTCGCGCCAAGGCGCCGAGCTCGCCAAGGATGCGCCAGGACCCTGGCGGACCCTCTGCGCACTTTGCGGCTTTGGCCTAGATTGCGGCCATTCGCCGTGGCGTCAGCCATCGATTCTGCGTTCAGATCAACGTCCCGATGCCAAATTCGCGAACGACATCGTGGAACGCCGAGAACAGCCGCCGGTCCGGGTCGCTCTCGGGCGCGCGTGCCTGCTGGCGTTCCGGGTGCCACTGAACACCGATCGCCCAGGGGTGCACGCTCGATTCGACGCACTCGATCAATCCGTCGGTCGCCACTGCCGTGACCTCGAGGCCGGGCGCCACATCCTTGATCGCCTGGTGATGGAACGAGTTAATCGCAAGGGTCTCCGTTTCGACGATCGATCGCAGCTTCGAGCCCGGCCTTATCTGCACATCGTGCCAGCGCTCGCCCCACGGCGCGGTCTGGTAATGTCCTTGCTCCGATGTCAGCTGAGACGGGATGTCCTGCCACAACGTCCCGCCCAACTCCACGTTCATGAGCTGGGCGCCGCGGCAGACGCCTAGCACCGGCATCTCGCGCTCGAGCGCGAACGCCAACGCCATGATCTCGATCGCGTCGCGACCCGGCATCACGGACCCGAGCGCCGCGTGTGGCGCTTCGCCGTACCGGCCCGGATCCACGTCCTCGCCGCCCGTCAGCACGAGACCCGAGCAGCACTCGAGCAACGCTTGCGCCGCTGGCGCGGAATGGAACGGCGTGATGAGCACGGAAGCAAGACCGACCTGCTCGAGCGCGCGGACGTACGCGCCGTACAGTTGGACCTGCGGCTGCTGATGGATGCCGCCGGCCTGGGTGGACGTGGTCGTGAGTGCGACCAGCGGGCGGCCGCCGGCGCGCGAAGCCGAAGCGCTCAAACGGTGGGGCCCGTGATGTCCGGCGGCACCGTCGACGCGACGGGCCCATCCGCCGGTTCGGCAACGGCCATCAAAGTGAGCGCACGGCCGGCGTCGATGTTTCCGCCGGACACGATCGCCACGCAACGCCGGCCCTCGGACCGGAACGCGCCGGACAGCAGCGCCGCCGTGGTGGCGGCGCCCGAGAATTCCGCCACGAGCTTGGCTCGCGCGAGCAGCTGTCGTGTCGCATCGAGGATCGCATCCTCCGAGACATGGACGATGTCGTCGACTAGCGCCTGCGTGTGCGCGAACGTGAGGTCGCCCGGCCGGACCGGCGCGAGGCCGTCCGCGATCGTGGGGCGCACATCGATCGTGACAGGCTCACCGGCGGCGCGTGATCGCGTCATCGCATCCGCCTGCTCCGGCTCGACGCCGACCACGAGGCACTCCGGCCGCACGCGCTTGACCCACGCGGCGATGCCGCTCAGGAGCCCGCCCCCGCCGACCGGAACGAGGATCACCTCGACATCCGGCCAATCCTCGAGCACCTCCTTCCCCACCGTACCCTGCCCCGCGATGATGTCGGGGTGATCGAACGCGGGCACGATCACGAGGCCGCGCTCACCGGAGATCGCCTCGGCCTTGCGTTGCCGCTCGATCGACGTCGTGCCCTCGAGGACCACCTCCGCGCCGAGCCGAGCCGCGCCGGCGCGCTTGACCGGAGACACCGTCGTCGGCATGACAACGACGGCCGGCACGCCGAACAGCTTCGCCGCCAGCGCGACGCCCTGCGCGTGATTGCCGGACGAATAGGTGATCACGCCGCGCCGCCGCTGATCTTCAGGAAGGCGCGCGAGCATCGTGAACGCGCCGCGAATCTTGAACGCGCCGGCGCGTTGGAAGTTCTCGCACTTCAGCCGGATTCTGGTTCCGAGTTCCGAGTTCCGAGTTCCGAGTTGGCCCCACCCCGCCCCGCCGTGCGAGCTAGCCCGCGGCGAGCCGCCAGCGCCGAACGTATCGAGCCACGGCGCCTCGATCAGCGGCGTTCGGACGACGACGCCCTCGAGCACACCAGCCGCAGCGGCAATGTCTTCAGAGGTGACGAGGTCGGAACCCGCGGCAGCTCTTAACTCGGAACTCGGAACGCGGAACTCGGAACTCGGAACCTCAGACGACATCGCCGGCACCCTCTGCTTCCAGGCCGTCGAACGTTGGGGCCTCGGCGCCGGTGCCGCCCGCGGGCGCCAACTCGATGGTCGCCTCGTCGAGGGGCTCCACGCTCGGATCGGGTCCGGTTTCGGGTTCGCCGTTCGCTTCGCCGACGAGCGTGCCGTTCTCCGGCAGGATGCGCGCAACGTCCACGATCACGTCGCCAGCGTCGAGCGCCATCAACCGAACGCCCTGCGTCGCGCGGCCGATCACGCGGATCTCGTTGACCTTCTGGCGGTTCACCACACCGTTCCGGCTGATCAGCATCAGCTCGTCGTCCGGCTGGACGCTGCGGATCGCCACGACCCTGCCGGTCTCTTCGTTGAGCCGGAAGTTGATCACGCCCTGGCCGCCACGAGACTGGAAGCGATAGTCATCGATCGCCGTTCGCTTGCCGCGGCCGTGCTCGCTGACCACGAGCAGTGTCGCCTGTTCGGCGTTCTCCCGGCTGACGACGACGATGCCGATCACGACGTCCTCCGACCGCAGACGAATGCCACGCACTCCGGTCGCCGTCCGACCCATCTGTCGCACGTCCGACTCGTGGAACCGGATCGCCTTGCCGTCGCGCGTCGCGAGGATCACCTCGTCATCACCCGACGTGACGAGGACGTCGATCAGCTCGTCGTCCGGCGCGATGTTTATCGCATTGACGCCGACTGCTCGCACGTGACGGTACGCCGAGAGTGCCGTCTTCTTCACGATCCCCTGCCGCGAAGCGAACAGGAGGTATCGGTCTTCCGCGAACTCGCGGACCGGCACGATCGCCGCAATGCGTTCGTTCTCGCCCAGCGCGAGCAGGTTCACGATCGGCTTGCCGCGAGACGCGCGGCCGCCGACCGGCACTTCGTGCACCTTCAGCCAGTAGCAGTGCCCGCGCGTGGTGAGGATCATCAGATAGTCGTGGGTCCGCGCGGTGTAGAGATGCTCGACCCAATCCGCGTCTCGTGTCTCCATGCCCTGCAGCCCACGGCCGCCCCGACGCTGCGCGCGATACGTGTCGAGCGGCAGCCGCTTCACGTAGCCCGCGTGTGACAGCGTGATCACCATCTCCTCGTCGGCGATCAGGTCCTCGAGCGACATCGAGATGTCACCGGTCAGCTCGGTGCGCCGCTCATCGCCGTACGCCGTCGCGACCTGGCGCAGCTCATCCTTGATGATCGTCATCCGGCGCTCACGGCTCGCCAGGATGTCGCGCAAGTCGGCGATCACGCCGCGCACCTCGGCCAGCTCGGCCTGGAGTTTCTCGATCTCGAGGCCGGTGAGCCGCGCGAGCCGCATGTCCAGGATCGCCTTCGCCTGGCGCTCCGACAGCTCGAACCGCTCCTGAAGCCGCGTGCTCGCCGTGTCCGTGTCCGGCGACGCCTTGATCAGCTCGACCACCTCGTCGATCGCGTTCACCGCGATCTCGAGACCCTCGAGCACGTGCTCGCGCGCGAGCGCCGCATCCAGATCGTGCTGCGAGCGGCGCACCACGACCACGTGACGGTGGTCGACGAACCGGCGGATCAACTCGTCGAGGCTCATGATGCGCGGCACGGCGCCCCGCCGCTCGATATCACCGCGTTCCTCGACGTCCACGAGCGCGAGCATGATCACGCCGAACGTGGACTGGAGCTGCGTGTGCTTGAAGAGCTGGTTCAGCACGATTGGCGGCATCGCATCGCGCTTCAGCTCGATGACCACGCGGATCCCGTCCCGGTCGGACTCGTCACGCAGCCCCGTGATGTCGAGGAGCCGCTTCTCACGCACGAGCGACGCGATCTGCTCGATCATCCGTGACTTGTTCACCATGAACGGGATCTCCGTCACGATGATGCGCGGCCTGTCGTTGTCCGGCTCCTCAATCTCGGCGCGCGCCCTCATGATCAGCCGGCCGCGGCCCGTGCGATACGCCTCCTCGATCCCTTCCGTGCCGCAGATCAGCCCGCCCGTCGGGAAGTCGGGGCCCTTGATGAACCGCATCAGGTCCGAGACCGTCGCATCGGCGTGGTCGATCTGATAGATGCACGCTTCGGTCACCTCACGCAGGTTGTGCGGCGGGATGTTCGTCGCCATGCCGACCGCGATGCCGCTGCTGCCGTTGACCAGCAGGTTCGGGAACTTCGCCGGCAGCACCTTCGGCTCGAGCAGTCGGTCGTCGAAGTTCGGCACGAAGTCGACGGTGTCACGGTCGATGTCGGCAAGCAGCTCGCTGGCGAGCCGAGTGAGTCGGGCTTCCGTGTAGCGGTACGCCGCGGCGTTGTCGCCGTCGATCGAGCCGAAGTTGCCTTGGCCGTCGATCAGCGGGTAGCGCAGTGAGAAATCCTGCACCATACGCACGAGCGCGTCGTAGACGGCCAGGTCTCCATGTGGGTGGTAGCGGCCGAGCACGTCACCGACCACGGTGGCGCTCTTCTTGTACGGCCGGCCGGCGGACAGACCGGCCTCGTGCATGGCGTAGAGGATGCGCCGGTGGACCGGTTTCAGACCATCACGCACGTCCGGCAACGCGCGCTGCACGATCACGCTCATCGAGTAATCGAGGAACGAGTCCTTCATCTCGTCCTCGATGAGGCGCGGCAGCACTTTCTCGTTGCCGTTCGGCGGCATCGTCGACATTCGTTTCTCGCCCGAATCAGGGAATCCTGGAACGTAAGGCCAGCGCCGCCGGGGCAATGCGCAGCAG